>CAXTWP010000193.1:1740-2178 GCA_964247945.1 uncultured Acidobacteriaceae bacterium
TCCGTGGTATCAGCTGACGCTGACGGAAGGGCGCAACCGGCAGCTGCGGAAGATGTTTGAGGAGATCGGGCACCATGTGGAGAAGATTCGTCGCATCGGGTACGGGGCGCTGCGGCTGGATGTGCCGCCGGGCGAGTTCCGCGAGTTGACGCCGGGCGAGGTGCAGGCGCTGGACCGGGCGGCGAAGGGCAGGAAGGTAGTGCCGAAGGCGAAGCTGCCGGAGTTTTCGCAGTTGAAGGCACCGGTGAAGAAGGCGAAGTTTGTGCGTCGGCCGGCTTCGCGGCGGGCTGTGGGGTAGAGCGGACTAGCCGGGCCAGCCGGACTTCGACTCCTCTACTTGCCAGCCTGGTCGAGCGACCTCTTGGGAGCATAGCGGTCCCGATAATCGAAGATCGCCTTTAAGACTTCGTTTGGCGGAGAATCCAGTGTGGACAAGCT
>CAXTWP010000193.1:2188-5761 GCA_964247945.1 uncultured Acidobacteriaceae bacterium
TGCCACCCAGCATCTTATTCCAGGACGCCAACGCACGTTTCGAGATAGATAGATTTGCTACCCTCTGGTCCCTGTCGGCAAGCTGCAAGGTGATATATCCGGATTTCTTCAGCGCAGTGGCACCTATTTCAAGTATGGATTGCCACGGTATGATCGGTGTGCCCAGGGAGCGGTCAAACAGGCCCTCGCCACTGAGGACCAGCCGCGGGCCGGAGCGCAAGAGCTCCCTCGCCAAGATCAGTCCGCCAAGACCAAACAACACGACGCATAACCAGCCGCCCGCTTGTTCGGGGCCGCTACCGGCTCGTGTTTCAAAAAAGCCACCCGCTACAAACACAAGACTGGCGCACAGCCATCCAGCCAGCTTCCACTTCTTCGAGTAAAACTCACGTCGTTCCATCCGCCCTCGCCTGATCCAAAGGATACATTGCCGGGCGCTTGACGATGGTGTTTCGGCGCGCCCAGAATACTCGGGTTATTCACGGGTTTGAAGGCGACCCAATAGGTAGCCGAGCATCGAATCCGTGTGTAGAGGAGCAACGGCGTGGCAATGGAAAAGGCAACATTTGGAGCAGGATGTTTTTGGGGCGTGGAAGCCCGGTTCAATGAACTTTCTGGAGTGCTGGACACGGCGGCGGGGTATGCGGGCGGGCAGTTGGAGCACCCGACGTATAAAGAGGTCTGCACGGACCGGACGGGGCATGCCGAGGTGGTGGAGGTAACGTTCGATCCGGCGCGGCTCTCGTATGAGGCGTTGCTGGATGCGTTCTTCGCGCTGCACGACCCGACGCAGGTGAATCGGCAGGGGCCGGACTTTGGGACGCAGTACCGCAGCGTGATCTTTACGCATTCGGACGAGCAGGCGGGGGCGGCGGCGGCGAAGATTGTGGAGCTGAATGCGTCGGGGAGTTTTCGGAGGCCCATCGCCACGCAGGTAGCGCCGGCGGCGACGTTCTGGCGGGCGGAGGAGTATCACCAGCGGTATTTGGAGAAGCGCGGCATGGCGAGCTGCCATATTTAAGTGGCGGAATTGTAAACGCAGATTCTTTAGCAATCAGAAGGGCGAGAGCGGTCGTTTGCTACGGCAAACGATAACCCACCCCTCGCCAAGGGCGCGAAGGATGGGGCACCCGGGACCCGGCTATTGTCTTAGGGATGACAGACGAAGGCCTTCAGGGGATTGATTGGATTTTCGTCATCTCTTTCTTGTCAGGCGTGGTATGATTAGCTTGTGCTCGGATAATTCCGGTCATAGGCGTCGCAGGCAAAGACTTGAGTGGAATGTAAGTTTAGCCAGAGACTGCGGGTCGCCTTATCCCACCGCCCTTCCGCTTCGTTGAAGCCGCGCTGGATGCTCTGGCTGGAAGGCTCGTCAACGGACGAGTCTCGCCGTGCAGCAGCAGCGCTTCGCACTACAAAGCAATGCTGACTTCTCGATCCATGGTGCCTCGGCATCTCTGCGCTCCAGCGTCCGCTGGTCGACGCCCGCTTCATCACCTTATCTAAGGATACATTTTGACTTCTGCAACGCTTGAAACATCGACTGTGACCCCCGCCGCAACTCAGCCGGAAGCTATTTTGACGACGGCCACCGGACTTACCCTGGTGGCCGACGTTCAGTTCAACGACTTCAAAATTTCCGATTCTCTGAAGAGCCGCCTGGCTGCGGCGGGCTTCAAGCTGCCGACGCCGGTGCAGGCGAAGGCGATCCCTCCGGCGCTTGAAGGCTCCGACATCCTGGCCACCGCCTCGACCGGTACGGGCAAGACTCTCAGCTTTTTGATTCCGATGATCGAAAGGATGGACGCGACCTCGATCCCGTCGACGCGGGGCAAGCGCGGGCCGATTCGCTCGCTGATTCTGCTGCCGACACGCGAGCTGGCGATGCAAGTGCTTGAGGCTTACGGCAAGCTGGTCCCGGGATCGCGCGGCGATGCCGTTCTGGTCTGCGGCGGCTTGTCCGAAAACACGCAGCTCGATCAACTGGAGCGTGGCCCGCGCCTGGTAGTTGCCACTCCTGGACGGCTGGAGGATTTCCTGCGCCGCCGTGCTGTCAATCTGAACGCGGTTGAGATGTTCGTGTTGGACGAAGTGGACCGTATGCTGGACATGGGCTTCCTGCCGGCGATTCGCCGGATTGCCGGCGCGGTGCCGAAGACGCGGCAGACGATGTGCTACTCGGCTACGCTGGACGCGAACATCCGCGAGGTCGTCAAGGACTACGTCAACAACCCGGTGCGGGTCGAGATCGGCGTCACCTCGAAGCCGTCCGACCGCGTCGAACTGCGCGTCTACACCGTCATGCAGGACCAGAAGCTCGGCCTGCTGGACCAGATGCTGAAGCAGGAGGAAGGGACGTTCCTGGTCTTCTCGCGCACGAAGCACGGGGCCGACCGCATCAGCAAGAAACTCGAGCGGCTGGGCCACGATGCCGATGTGATCCACGGCGACCGGTCGCAGTCGCAGCGGACGGCGGCGCTGAAGGGCTTCCAGAACGGCAAGCATCGCGTTCTGGTGGCGACGGACGTGGCGGCGCGCGGCATCGATGTGCAGGACATTGCCCATGTCATCAACTACGATCTGCCGAATGGAACAGACGACTTTGTGCACCGGATCGGCCGCACCGGCCGCGCCGGCAAGAAGGGGATCGCCACCACTTTTGTGATGCCGCAAGAACGCAGTGACGCGCGGAAGCTCGAACGCGAATTGAAGATCAAGTTTGAGTGGCGCGAGGCCGATAAGAACCTTGAGAAGGAAGAGCGCAACAAGCCCCTCGATCTCACGCAGAACAACGACCTGATGCAGCTGGAGACGCGCTCGTGGAAGGGCAACGATCCGGTGTCGCCGATGGCCCCGACCGCGCCTTACCGGGCCGCGAAGACGGGCTCGGGCGGCGGATTCCGCAGCCGGTCCAGTGGCGGCTTCTCCGGCGGGCGTAGCTCTGAGGGACGCGGCTCGGGATCGAACGGCAGGCCAAACAGCAGCCGTCCGGGGAGCAGCCGGTCCGGTCCCGCGCGTCGCGGCCAATAGCTCGCAGCTTTAATCCTGTACGAACAGTCGCTCCGAGTCGCCGTCAACCCACGGCACCGGGGCGATTCTGTTTTGCATCTCAGCGTGTATGTCTGAGAGCCTGCCCAACCTGAGCGAACTGACCACGCTGGTGGCGGACGATCGCAGCTTTGTACTGCGGATTGTGCAGCCGGGGCTGGCAGGGCTGATGGATGGATCGGTGTCGACGCTTGCGCCAATCTTTGCGACGGCGTTCGCGACGCACAACTCGCACACGGTGTTCCTTATCGGGGCTGCGTCAGCGGTGGGCGCGGGGATTTCCATGGCGTTCTCTGAGGGGCTGTCGGACGACGGCGAGCTGACGGGGCGCGGCAACCCAGTATTCCGCGGATTGGTTACCGGGCTGATGACCTTTATCGGCGGCTTTCTGCATACGCTGCCATTCCTGATCCCCAATGTGCATACGGCGCTGATGTGGGCGTATGCGGTGGTGGGGGTGGAGCTGATCGTGATTGCGCTGATTCGGCATAAATACTTCAAGACGAGCTTTGCGCTGTCGTTTGT
>CAXTWP010000194.1:0-5755 GCA_964247945.1 uncultured Acidobacteriaceae bacterium
TTCTATACGCGTGAGGAGGCGCAGCATGGACCAGGCGTTGCGGCCCAGTCTCCCGCAGTCGTTCAACTCATCAACTTCCTCGATACTCAGGCGGACTTCGGCGATCCGGCGATCCAACCGCTTGCGCCGAGCGCCGCGTACAACCGCTACCGGCCCATTGAGCTCTACGCCGGGATCGCCTTCGCCGGCAATGCCCTTTCCTTCGGCAAGCAGGAGTTATATTGGGGGCCTAACTTCAGCGGGCCATTCTCCTTCTCAAGCAACGCGGAGCCCACCTGGAATCTCCGCTTTGTTTCCACCAGGCCTCACCCGTTTCCTGGAATCTTCGCCAATTACGGCACCTACCGCGTCGACCTTGTCGTGGGCAAGCTGTCCGGACATCATTATCCGGCGCGGCCTTACTTCGAAGGCGGCAAGCTGGACGTTACGCTCGGCAGCAGCATCGAGATGAGCGTCACCGGCTGGTCCTTGCTCTGCGGCGTAGGCCATCCTTGCGGCCCTCATGCCTTTTGGCGGAATCTCACCAGCACCGGCTCCTCCTTTCCCAGCGGCTACGGCGACCCCAACGATCCCGGCGACCGCAAGAGCGGCTTCGACTTCCGTGTTACTCCGCCCGGCCTGCATCGCCTGGTCACCCTCTACGCCGACTCTTACGCCGACGATGAACTCCTTCCTGTCGAAGACCCCAACCGCTCCGCTTACAGCCCGGGCATCTACATCGCGCGCCTGCCGCTATTCTCGCATCTGGACCTCCGTGTCGAATCCATCTCCTCAAAGCCGTACGCGGGCGACAAGCCGGAAGGAGGCTATCTTCTCTTCTGGAACAACCAGTATCTGGACGCCAACACCAACAAGGGTTTCCTGCTCGGCAATGCTGTGGGCCGCGACGGCCGCGCCATCGAAGGCCGGCTGGGCTACTGGCTCTCGGCGCGGTCGAAGGTCGAAGCCGGCTATCGCCAGAACAAGGGCGGACTGCACTTCCTTTCGGGCGGCAGCACCATCTCGGACGGCTTCGTCAACGCCTCCTACGCCTTTACGCCGGAGTGGTCCGCGCAACTCTTCGCGCAGTACGAGCGCTTCCTGGTTCCATCGTATCTGCGTGGAGCGCAGCACAATGAGAGCGGCTGGTTCCAGATTACGTGGAACCCGAAGCTGCGGTTTGTGCCTCCGCGGCATCGGTAAGCAACCCCTGCCGCTTGGGGGTTCTCCTACCCAGCAGAGGCTTCCATGGCTAACGACCCGAACGCACCGCAGTCCGCCGCAGACCGGTCTCCGCAGGAGAAGAGCGTAAAGGTCGAGCCCTCCGGCTACAAGGGCGACAATCCGGCAACCGCCGGACCAGGCAACACCGGGGTTGACTCCGCCACGCCGGAGAACCGGCTGGGCCACCTGAACCCCTCCGCTCCCGAAGATTCCAACACCACCCCCGGCTCTACGACGGAGAAGTAGCGCACCGCTCATCCTTGCGTGCTTAGCGTGTGCGATAAGATGAGAGCGTCCGCTGGAGAACGGGCCTATAGCTCAATGGTCAGAGCAGAGTGCTCATAACGCTTTGGTTCCAGGTTCAAGTCCTGGTGGGCCCACCACTTCCTGAAGACGCGACACCTGATGGCTTGGAGCAAGTATGTACGCCGCTGGGTTTCAATGCGCCGGGTGCGGCGAGTGGGTAGAGACTACGGTGGACGAGTCCGGCGGGTCCAAGCAGCAGTATGTGGAAGATTGCCAGGTCTGCTGCCAGCCAAACGTGCTTACAGTGCGCTGGGACTCGGCGAACGAGGAGTTCACGATCGCGGCGGAACTCGAAAGCTGAAGCGATTGCAGCGCGGTGTATTGCGCATAGGACGACGCAAACCGAAGTTCCGCGCTTCGGACCCCAACGCGACTCGCGTACAACATGGCCCGTCACCTATAATCGAGCTTTCCGGGGAACCCGTCTCGGTGTGACTATAAGAGCAGTGAGGGTGTGCGTATCTTTACCGTAAACCGAGAGAGCGAGAGCTCCCTAAAATGTTTGATCCAGGCAAGTCCGATTCAGCCTATGCGCACGCGCTTCCGTTGTTCCCGTCTTGTTCGCGCCCTAACCGCAGTTTTGCTTGCAGTTTCGTCCGTGATGGCGGCCCCCTTCATTTCGCTGAGCGCGCAGACCTCTCCGGCAACGGCGACGCCGTCTCAGACGCTCTGCCTGCCGCAGGTGATCGGCAACCGCCGCATCCCGAAGGAGTCCGTGCTGGCGCGCCTCTTCTCGCACCAGGGCGATGTCTACGATCCCGCGGTCGTGGAGCGCGATTTCAACTCGCTGTGGAACTCAAGCTATTTTGAAAATATTCGCATTGAGCGGGTCGATACCCCGGCCTGCATCCAGCTCATCATCTACGTCCAGGAAAAACCGACCATCCGCGAGATCAACTATAAGGGTCTGAACGCGGTCTCGCAGTCGGACGTGCTAGAGCGATTCAAGAAGGCAAAAGTCGGCCTCACGGTTGAGAGTCAGTACGACCCCACTAAGATCAAGCGGGCTGAAGTCGTCCTGAAGGATCTGCTGGCCGAACATGGGCATCAGTTTGCCACCATCAAGACCGAGGTTAAGACGATCCCACCCGCCGCGGTGACCCTGACCTTTACCATCAAGGAAGGCCCCACGGTCAAGGTCGGCAAGATCGTCTTTGAAGGTAATAACAGCTTGCCGGACCGCACCCTGCGCGCGTCCATGAAGAACCTGAAGCCGATCGGCATTCCCAAGTCGATCTTTCTAGAGAATCTGCTGCCGCGCACCTTCGACGCCTCGAAGCTCGATGAGGACGCCGACCGTGTCCGCCAGACCTACCGCGACAAGGGCTACTTCAAGGCCCAGACCGCCGAACCGCAGACGAACGTGCGGGATGTCGGGGGCATCAATCCCTTCACGCTGCGGCCGTCGACGGGCAAGCGCATCGACATCCTCATGCCGGTCGAAGAAGGTGAACGCTACAAGCTCGGCGGGATCACCTTCAAAGGCAACAAGGCAGTCACCAATGTGAAAGTTCTGCGCGCTCAGTTCGCCCAGAAAGATGGCGAGTACTTCAACGCTTCGATGTTCGGCAAGGGGATTGAACAGCTGCGCAAAGCCTATGGAGAGCTCGGCTACATCAACTTCGTCGGCAACCCCGTCCCGCGCGTGGATGAAGGCAAAAAGCTTGTGTATCTCGACATCGACATCGACGAGGGAAAGGCTTTCTTGGTCTCCCGCATCGAGTTCCAGGGCAATACCATCACCCGCGACAAGGTCATCCGGCGGGAGCTGCTGCTCGAAGAAGGACAGACCTACAACAGCCGCCTCTGGGACCTTTCCATTCTGCGCCTCAACCAACTGAACTACTTCGATACGTTGAAGGCCGACCAGGATTCCGAGAGCCGCCAGAACGCCGATGACGGTACGGTCGACCTGCTGCTGAAGTTGAAGGAAAAGGGCAAGAACTCCATCGGGCTAAATGGCGGCCTCAGCGGACTCTCCGGCTCGTTCGTCGGCCTTAACTACCAGACCAATAACTTCCTCGGTCTCGGCGAGACGCTTTCGGTTGAGGCCAACATCGGCGACCTCTCGCGCCGGATCAGCCTCGGGTTCACGGAGCCTTACCTGCGCAACAAGCCTATCTCGGTGGGTGCCCAGGTGTTCGCCACCAAGTACGACTACAACCCGGCCAAGAGCTACGCCGCGACCGGCGCGGTGGCCGGCAACCTCACCAACGCTCAGCAATCGCTGCTGACGAACTATAACCAGTCAACGACCGGCTTCAATCTCTCTGCAAGCGAGCCGCTGCGGCACCTCTTCGCAAAGACGGGCGTCACCCGCGTTGGTATCTCCTACCAGCTCTCCCGCGCGTCGGTTACCACGTTCAACGACAACACCCGCAATGTCTTCCAGTCGCTCGCCTTCCGCTCCGGCGTGGCGGGACAGAATCAGCTGAACGGCATCATCACCTCGCTGATCTCGCCCAGCTACACCTTTTCGAGCCTGGATCGTGCCGTCGGCCCGCACGGCGGCCGCGACATCAACGTCGCCGTGCAGATCGCCGGCGTCGGCGGCAACGTCAAATACATCTCGCCCGTTGCCAGCTTCCGGCAGTTCTACCCGATGAAGGGGCTGCGCATCAGCCGCGAGGGCCACAACGTCCTTGGAATGCGCATGCAGTTTGCCCACGTCTCCGGCTTCGGTGGAGAGGTGGCTCCGCCGACCAATCGCCTCTACGGCGGCGGCGAGAACGACGTTCGCGGCTTCGACATCCGCTCCTCCTCGCCCTACACCTTTATCCCAAACAAGATTCTGTTCAACCTGACCAACCCGGACGGAACAACGGTCCCGCGTGATCCCACGCAGCCGAACCTCGGCAATGTGCAGATTCCGCTTCCGATCTATCGTCTGGTCACGGTCGGGGGCGATACCCAGTTCACCTCCAACCTGGAGTACCGCATCCCGATCGTCAACCAGGTCACCTTCGCCTTCTTTACGGACTTCGGCCTCAACGGCAACCTGCAAGCGGGCCAGTTGCGGCAGAGCGTGGCCGGGCAATCGGTCGTCACAAGCCCTTCTTATGGCTGCCCCACCTTTATCAACGGTGCCTGCTTCGGCGGCCAGACGGTGCCGTTTCCATTCCTGCTGAAGACCGTACCCGGCAGCAACTTCGTCCCGCGCATGTCGAACGGCGCGGAGCTGCAGGTCATCCTTCCCATCGTCAACGCACCGTTCCGCATCTACTACGCCTACAACCCGCTGCGGCTCTATAAGGACCTGCCGCAGCAGCTCGCGGTGCCCAACACCTGCTCGCCCGGAACCACCCTTTGCTTCCGCAACTTCTTTCCCAATTCCGGCGCGGGGGAGTACAGCTACCAGCAGGCGGTTCAGTTTTACGGAGCGGACTACACGCTGCGGGAGCCGCGAAAAACCTTCCGCCTGACCGTCAGCACAACCTTCTAAAAGGCGTGCGCAGCAACTTTGGATGGCCGTCTATGATGGCGGCATTCCGCGGGTTGTAACTCGTATTTAGTAACTGCGCTGATACATGCGCGAGATGCGGTCATGCCATCCTAGGCGATCGTTATCCAGCCACGCCCAGAGAAATCCAAGCCCAAGCGGGCAGGCCGCCAGCAGCACGGCCACGATCCGGCGGCGCATAGCAGCACGGGAGGGATTGTCGTCCGTCAACGTACAAAGGCCGATCCGGGCATAGCGCATCCCCGGCGTTGCCTCGGCAAACGTGAAAAAGAGCGACTGGTAAGCGAAGAACATCGCGGCCAGTGTGCCGGCGGAGCCCATAACAGCGGCTTGCCTGCTAGGGACATCGCCCGCAACATAGGCGACCACCGTGACGAAACCGAGAAAAGCCGCGGCAAGGATCGCTCCATCCACCATGGCGGCCATCAAACGCAGACCGAAGCGCGCGGCCATGACCGGAGGCGGAGAGCTTATCGTGTACCGGGGAGCGGTCTCCGGCTCCGTTACCGCGCAGGCGCTCAGCCGGATTGAAGACCACTCCGGCAGACCCGCCTCCGTATCGGCCACCGTGGAAATATGTTCAGCCTCGACCTCGAAGATACGCAGCTGCGTACTTGTGGTGTCTTCGGAGTCCTCGCGAAGAGGACCCTCCGCCAGCCGCGGTCGAGCTTTGCGCGGCGCAACGAGCTGGCGCGGAAACTCGATCAGGTTGGTCGTCAGCGGTGTGGCCGTTTCCATAAACTCCTCGAACACAGGCGCTTGACGGAACGCGATCTCCTCATCGAG
>CAXTWP010000195.1:0-1293 GCA_964247945.1 uncultured Acidobacteriaceae bacterium
AGATAGGAGGGCCAGTAGCCACCGGTCGGCTCGCCTTCGGGGACGCCGAGAGGTTTGAGGATGCCGTTCAGCTCGTAGTTCGTGGCCATCATCATGCCATTGTCGTCGCCGCCGAGGCCGAGCATCTCGGCGGCTTTTTTGTGGGCGATGGAGATGTCAGTCTTGGAGGATGACCCGCGAGACCAGGGCACATCGCCGATCAGCTTGATCTCGACGTCCTTGTAGCCGTTCTTATCCAGTTGCGCGCGGAGCTTCTTCACTAGTTCCATGCCGTTCATCTTGGGGACGTAGCGGAAGTTGTGCTTGGAGGTGATCTTGTTGGGCAGGATCGCGCCCGCGCCGCCGGCGTACATGTTGCCGCCCCAGATGCCGTCGAGATTGAAGCTGACGCCGAAACGCCCATCTTTGAGCACCTCGACCGGGTCGTCCGACATGTAACGCGCGACGCCTTGACCCTTGGCCATCTTGACGAGGTCTGTCTTTTCGGCGCGCTTCTTGAGCGCGTCCATCTCCTCGGCGGTGGGCTGCTCACGACCGTCGTTGAACCCGGCGATCAGCGGCGTGTTGCCGTCGGGCGAGGTGAGGGAAGCGAGCATGTGAATATGCCGCCAGGCCGGACTGTCGGTGGTGCGCTTCATGACGCCGTGCACATCGGACTGCACCGGGCCGCGACCCCAGCTTTTGCCGCTGGTGGTCAGCTCGACGTAGACGCAGCCTTCGGATGGACCGCCCACGAAGAGAGCGTCCGCTTCGGCGAGAAGGTCGGAGTGGTCCTTGATGAACTTGCGCAGGCCGATGTCCATGCGTTCTTCATCCCCCTCGGCTACGAAGATGAGGTTGACGGGCAGCTTGCCGTTGACCTGCTTGTAGGCCATGAGGGCGTTGAGCTGCGCCATCTCGGGACCCTTGGAGTTGACCGCGCCGCGCCCGACGATCACGCGCGGGATGTCCGGCAGGCCGGCGACCAAGCCCGGCACGATGCGCCCCTCAAACGGCGGCGCGACCCAGAGGTCCGGTTGAGTTACAGGCATGGTGTCGTACTGCCAGTAGATGGCGACGGTCTTGGGCGCGCCTTCGTCGCATTTGGCGTAGACGACAGGGTTGGCGGGCGAGCCGTACTCGGTGAGGCCGAGGTCGTAGACGCGGGTGGTCTGGCAGCCGAGCTTGTCGAAGAAACCCTTCACCATTTCGGCGGATTCGGGAATGCCCTCGCCGGAGTTTGAGATGCTGGGCTGCTGAATCCACTTCTGCAAATTTTCGGCGTGCTCGTCTATGTGGCCGTCGATATAGGAG
>CAXTWP010000195.1:1303-5708 GCA_964247945.1 uncultured Acidobacteriaceae bacterium
ATATAGGAGAAAACTTTTTGCAGCTCCTGCGGCGCACCGTCCTGCTTGGGAGCCACGCCGGAGGTGCCGTTCGGCTTGAGGCCGAGAGTCGGCTTTGCGGCGGCGCTGTCAGCGGCGGGCTTGTTGGTGCAAGCGACAGGAACGAGTAACAGCGCGGGGAGCAGACAGTTCGTCCAACGGAAGCGCATCGTGTGCATCTCTCCTCATGCTCGTAGCCTCGCTTTGGCGAAGATGCGGCACCTGGGTTCAGGCGGAAGCTTGTGTGAATGATGCGAGAATACCATGAACCTCCCGCCCGTCAACCGGCTCCTATCGCTTCTTGCCTAAACACCGCGATGACGCTACGCTTACACCACCGCTGAAGAAATCTGGAGGAGACGTGAAAGTATTGCTTGCGCTGGCTGCGTGCGTCGTTGTTTTCACGAACGCGCGGGCGCAGACTCTCGCCGGCAGCTTTGCGCTACAGGGGTATGCGCCCAAGGCGGAGGGTCATCTGACGGCGACCGCCGTGCCGGGCAAGCCGCTGAGGCGGCAGCTCGACTTCTGGATGACGGAGCCGGGAAGCGTCGCCCCGATCAAGACCTACCAGGTGGAGATGACCAAGGCGTTGCACGTCATCATCGTCTGCGCGGATTTCCATACATTTCTCCACGTGCACCCGGCGCTTGGGCTGAATGGACATCTGGTGCTGAAGCAGGACTTTCCCGCGCCCGGAACGTACCTTATCTATGCCGATGGCTTGCCGAAGGACCTGAACCATCAGGTCTTTCGCTACGAACTGACGATCGGCGCGAAAAGTCCCGCTCAACGCTCGCTGCAGCCGACGGGCATGGGCGTCAAAGTGGGGCCATATGAGGTCGACTTGAGCACCGTGCGGCTGCACACCGGATCGACGACGATTATGGACGTAGAGATACTGAAGGACGGCAAACCGGCTACGGACCTGCACCCGTATCTCGGCGTTCCGGCCCATGCGGTCTTCCTGAACGCCCAGGACCTGACGTATGTTCACGTGCATCCGATGGGAATGGACCAGATGAACATGGACATGAGCAAGGACCCGCCGCCGCTGCCGGAAAACTCGATCTCGCCCGCGGAGATGATGCTGCATGTGGCGGTGCGGGAAGCAGGGCCGTACAAGTTATGGCTACAGTTTCGCGGAGGGACGGAACTGTATGTGGCGGAGTTTACGGTGAATGGGATCTAGCTAATCGAGCAGAGAATCGATGAAGCCGGCGCTGTCGAAAGGGATGAGGTCGTCGATCTTTTCGCCGACGCCGGCGTAGAGGACGGGCAGCTTCAGTTCGGTGGCGATGGCGAGGACGATGCCTCCCTTGGCGGTTCCGTCGAGCTTGGTGAGGACGATGCCGGTGACGCGGGCGGCCTCGATGAAGAGCCGCGCCTGCGTCAGCCCGTTCTGCCCGGTGGTCGCGTCCATGACGAGCAGGGTCTGGTGCGGTGCGCCGGGGACGAGGCGCTCTGCCGTGCGGCGCATCTTATCGAGTTCCTTCATCAGGTCGGTTTTGGTGTGGAGGCGGCCGGCGGTGTCGGCGATCAGGACCTGTGTGCCCCTGGACTTGGCGGCGGTGCAGGCGTCGTACAGGGCGGCTGAGGGATCGCCGCCCTGCCTGGTTTTTATGATGGGCGTGTTGGAGCGGGCGGCCCAGACCTCGAGCTGCTCAATGGCGGCGGCGCGGAAGGTGTCGGCCGCGCAGAGCAGGACAGAGCGGCCCTGGCCGGCGAGCAGGTGGGCGAGCTTTCCGGTGGTGGTGGTCTTGCCGGTGCCGTTGACGCCGACCATCATGATGACTTCGGGCGGGCTAGCGGGGTGCTGAACGGGGGTGGCGACGCTGTCGAGAACGCGGCGGAGTTCGGCCTTGAGGAGGGTTTTGAGTTCGGTGCCGCCCTCGATGCCGGTGCGGAGGGCGCGCTGCCGAAGGTTTTCGAGAACGAGGGCGGTTGTGGGCGCGCCCAGGTCGGCGGCGAGCAGAAGCGGTTCAAGGCTGGTGAGGGTCGCCTCGTCGACCTCGCGGGTGAGAGCGATGAAGCCGCCGAGCGACTCGTTGAGGGTCTCGCGCGTGCGAGTGACCGCCTGCTTCATGCGGTCGAAGAAGCTGGGCCTCTGCTTCGGCTCAGACTGGGGCGTTACTGGAGCCGGTACGGTGTCATCGAGAGTGTCGGATTCAGGCTTACGCCTGCCGAAAAGATTGAAAGCCATGCTGGAACGAGTTTAGCGGATCAGCGGAGGTAATATGGATGCACTATCTAGCAGTACCGAAATGGGAATGCCTTGCTGTACCAAATTTTTGTTTTGAGTGGAGCTGGTGGACATGAGAGAGGAGCGCGTGTGAGTGACGGTCCACATTCCATCGTGCAAAAATTTTTCATCATGTATCTGGGCACCCGCGAGAACGAGCTGGAAATCCGGGTATGGCCTGGACAGCGAGTACAAGTAAATGAGGGACGGACACACGTCGTGGATGTGTGCTTAACCTCCAGAGACTACCCTCTGGAGAGGGTAATTCGCTATGTTCCGATCGTCTGCATTGAGATCGTCGCGCCGGAGGACGGTATGTCCGACGTGCACCAACGTGTGGAAGACTACGTGAAGATGGGCGTTCCGACGGTGTGGGTCGTCGATCCGCACCGTCGTCGTATCTTCCAGACCGACGGTGCGAGTCCGCAGCAGGTCAAGGAACTCACGATCCCAGGCAAAGATATATCGATCGGAATAGACCAGGTGTTTGAGGAACTGGACGGGCTGATTCGTGACTCTCCTCTTCCCTAAAGAAGGTAGATACTAAGGAAGCGAGGTGTTCTGGGATGGCGACTTCCACGCTGGTGCCTTTGAACGAGTATTTGCGGACGCACTACGATCCGGATTGCGACTGGATCGACGGCGAGGTGAGGGAGCGGAACGTGGGTGAAGGATCGCACGGGTGTGTGCAGGGTTTCTTTATACGGTTCTTCGGCAATCACGGCACGGAGTGGGGCGTTCGGGTGTGGCCGGAGCTGAGGGTACAGGTGGCGGCCACGCGATATAGGATCCCTGACGTTTGTGTCACGCGGCGGAGCGCGCCGTTTGAGCAGATCATCCGGGTACCTCCCTTGCTGTGCATCGAGATCCTTTCCCGCGACCAGCGGATGAGTGAGATCCGGGACCGGATCGATGATTACCTCAAGATGGGCGTGGAGGCGGCGTGGATCGTCGATCCTTTGCGACGATTGGCTTATAGTGTGGATGCCGATGGTCCGCTGATTGCCGCGACAGAGGAGCTATCGGTTGCGGGATCGGCCATTCGGGTGGCTGTCTCCGACGTGTTTGCCGAACTGGATGAGTTGGAAGAACGGCTATAAACGGCCAGTAGGAATGAGGTGTTCTGCGATGGCGACTTCTGCGGCAGTTCCCTTGAGCGAGTATTTGCGGACAAGTTACAGACCCGATTGCGATTGGGTGGATGGCCAGCTAAGGGAGCGAAACATGGGGGAAGGACCGCATTCGGCTTTGCAGAAATTCTTCCTCTTGTATCTGGCGCTGCGGGAGCAAGATTGGGGTGTTCTTGTGTGGCCGGAGCACCGGGTGCAGGTTGCGGCTACTCGTTTTCGGATACCGGTTGTCTGTCTCACCCGAAGCGGTGACCCGTTCGAGGAGATCATTCGGATACCGCCGCTCCTGTGCATTGAGGTGCTCTCGCCTGCAGATCGGATGGCTTGTATCCAAGAGCGCGTGGACGACTACTTTGCCATGGGGGTACAGACAGTCTGGGTGGCCGATCCATGGACACGCAGTGTTGCTTCGGCAAACAATGGCCATCGGCTCGAACCTGCTACCGAGGTTTTGACTGTACCCGGAACGTCAATCCTTGTGCCTCTGGCAGAGATTTCTCGCGAACTCGATCGCTTGCAGGGGCGCGGCTAGTTACTCATCGCGGTTTGGGCGGGCCATCAGTTCGCGGATGGCCTCGCGCGGATTTTTGTTGCCGTTGAGGATGGCGGCCATCTGCTCCGCAATAGGCATCTCGACGCCGTAGCGGGCGGCCAGGCCAAGGGTTGCGGGGGTCGTGCGGACGCCCTCGGCGACCTTGCCGCGCATTCCGGACAAGATGTCGGGGAGCTGGCGTCCGCGGCCTAGCTCCACACCGACTGATCGATTGCGGGAGAGTGACCCCGTGCATGTGAGAACCAGGTCGCCGATGCCCGAGAGACCGGCGAGCGTCTGGCGATGGCCTCCGCAGGCGAGCGCGAGGCGGGTCATCTCGGCGATGCCGCGGGTGATGAGCGCGGCGGCGGAGTTGTGGCCGAGGTTGAGTCCATGGACGACCCCCGCAGCGAGAGCGATGACGTTCTTGAGCGCGCCGCCCAACTCGACGCCGGGACCGGCGTCGTTGGTGTAGCGGCGGAGTGC
>CAXTWP010000196.1:0-440 GCA_964247945.1 uncultured Acidobacteriaceae bacterium
GTTTTCTGAGTTGTACTCCGCAGCATCTGCCGTCTAGTCGATGACGAACGGTGCGGACTCCGCGATCTGCTGCTTGGTGATGCCGTCGTTGATTTTGATGGTGAGCCGATAGTTACCGGGGTGCAGGCTAGCTAGAGGCAGGGTTCGCTCGAGGGTGACCTGGTCCGCATTGGGATTGGTCCTCGAGGTAAGCTCCGAAGTTTGCAGGACGGACTGGTTGGTCGTCATGTCCATAATCTGATACTCGATGGTTGCGCCGTTCTGCTTGCTCTTCTCATCGATACCCAGATTATAGACCTGCATCCAGAAGTTGAGATTCTGCGCTCGATGAAAGGTGACGGGTACAGCAACCCCACTGGCAACTCTCGGCCGAATACGCGTATTGCCAATGACAAAATTCCCGGCCCCGATATCTTTGGACGGGACGCGCTCCATCTGAT
>CAXTWP010000196.1:450-5673 GCA_964247945.1 uncultured Acidobacteriaceae bacterium
AACTTGGGAACGTTAATGCTGCGCTTCCAAACGCCGATGTGGTCGGGATTGTTAACATCCTTGATAGCAATATCGATCCGGTACAGACCGGGACGCAGGGGCAGGGCTTTCCAATAGACGGACAGATTGTTGCGTGTCCGCTCCAGCAGTTCGCTCGGAACTTGTACGCTGACTGGCTCTTCAAAGGTCTGGATGACTTTATGGTTCAGGTTGGTGACGCGGCCGAGGATGTTGACCGTGCCTGTGGCGACGCCCTCCTTGTTCGAGAAGGTGATGTCGCCGTTGCGGATCTGAAGGGTAAGCGGCACCAGGACGGTGTCGTTCGTTACCTTGACGTAATCGGTGCGGACATCGAAAAGAAATGGCGGTCCGGTGAGGATCTTCGACGTTGCAATGAAGGCTTCTAGATCCTTGTACTTGATGACGGGCGGTGCCATGATCTTGGCCGCAAAGTTTATTCGATCGAACTGCTTGCTCTGGTTCTGCGAGGACATTGGGCCCGCACCCAGTTGCTCGAGTCCGCCACCCGAGAACCTATCGGCCTTCTTCGCCTGACCTTGCTGCTCGTACAGGGTTTCTCCCGCGCCGGGGACGTGCTTGAGCGCGTCCTTCTCGGAGCGGTCGATGGTCATGTGGTAGTCGCCGCACATGCAGGTGTCGACGAACTCGACGTCGATGTTATCGCCGATGCCTTCCAGATAGCGGTAATGCCAGACTTCGAAGGGAAAGGTCGAGGTACTGCCGCCGCCTTCTTCCATGGGCCGCTCGTAGTTGCCGCCGCTGGGATGGGAGTCGATGGAATCAGGCTTACCGTAGGCGATGTAGATATGGCCGCGGTCGGTGCGCCAGCCGGCCTTTCCCGCCGCAAAATGTTCGTTGGCATAGGCAATGCGCGCGTAATGCTGTTCGCGAAACTCATTCTCGGGAGAGTCGGGATTGGGGTTGCGCCGAAGCCAGAACTGCTCAATAAATTGATCCCGCTCCTCGTCGTTGCTCAGGCTCTTAAAGGCTTGCAACTCCTCGTCCGTGATGATCCAACGAACATCCTCGTTGACCCACTTCTTGTACTCGCCCTTCAACTCCTGCTTGACGGCCTTCTGGCGTTGTAACTGCTCTTTGTCGCTGAGCTTACGCTTGAGCGGATCAGGCTTTTCCAAAACAGGCTGTGACTGGACGACTCCATCCGTAGGCCGCGCCGCAGGCACCTCCTGGGCGTACAGCAAGCCTTCTCCGACCACAAACAAGAATGCCAAAGTTGTATAGAGAAAGATGCTTGGCTTTTTCATGATAGGAGCACTCCTAATCCACTTCATATTGTAGGGCCTGCGACCGCAGACGGCAAGGAGTGGACAACCACACAAGTCTGTCCTACGTTTACCTGGACGTCGAGAATTCGCTGTGTCTGGACGGATGGAACGCGATACTCTTTGTGTGCGTACCTAAACTATGCGGTGTGTTCGACCCCTTCCTGCCAAGGCGCGCGGGGACAAAGAAAGCGGCAATGAGCAAGAGTAAGAAGATTCTGGTGATCGTCGCGGTGGTGCTGGTGCTTGCGGGCGTGATCGCCGGCACGATCTTTAACAGTCAGGGCAAGGTGACGCCGGTGGCGACAAGTAAAGCTGTCCGTCAGGATCTGGTTTCGCTGGTGAGCGGGACCGGCCAGATCAAGCCGAAGACTTACGTAAACATCGGAGCGACGGCGTTCGGGCGCATCACGCACCTGAATGTGAAGGAAGGCGACCATGTAAAGGCCGGGACGGTGCTGGCGACGCTTGAGAATGTGCAGCCGCAGGCGACCGTGGTCGCGCAGCAAGCGAGCATTGCCGCGTCAAAGACAGACATCAGCTCCTATCTGGCGGCGGAGAAGACCGCGGAAGCGAACCTGGAGCAGGCCAACGCAGACTTGGAACAGAAGCAGTTGGATTACAAACGATCGCTCGCGCTGTACAACGATAAGCTGATAGCGAAGCAGGATTACGACGCAAAGAAGGCGGCGTACGATGTTTCGGCAGCAACCGTGTCGCAGCGTCAAGCAGCGGTGGTGCAGGCGCAGGCCCAGACTGCGTCCCAAAGGGGCCATCTGGACCAGGCGATCGCCAGCCAGCGCTCCAATTACGACGCGCTTGATAAGACGGTGAGCCGCGCGCCCTTTAACGGCCTGGTCACCAACGTTCCGGTGCGCGAGGGCGAGACGATGGTGACCGGTATCCAAAACGCCGAAGGCTCGACCCTGATGACGCTTGCGGATATGTCGGTGATTACTGCGGAGGTCAAGGTCGATGAAACCGACATCGTTAATGTCAAATTGAACCAACCGGTGGACGTGACGGTGGATGCGTTGCCAGGTCGGGTTTTCAGAGGCCATGTGACGGAGGTAGGCGATCAGGCTCTGCTGCGCACCACGGGCGTTGCCACGAGCCAAAGCACGACAGGCACAGAAGAGGCGAAGGATTTCAAGGTGGTGGTGACTCTCGATCAAGTCTCGGGAGGAGAGAACGACGAGCTTCGTCCGGGCCTTTCGGCGACGGCGAAGATCACGACCGCGCACCAGTCGAATACGTTGGTGATTCCGATCCAAGCGCTGGTGCAACGTTATGCGGACGCCGAGAAGGAACTCGCTGCCAATAACGGGAAACCGCCGGCAAAGGTGGAGGCCGCGACCACTCAGCGGGCTAAGGCCCAGCCGGTACAAGGCGTGTACATCCTGACCAGGGACAACAAGAAGAAACTTCGCGCGGTATTTACCCCAGTGACGACGGGAATCACTGGAGCAACGGATATCGAAGTCATAAGCGGATTGAAAGACGGCGATGAGATCGTGACGGGCCGCTACAAAGTGCTGCGTATCTTGAAGAGCGGAACACCGGTCAAGGTCGATAATTCCGTTGAGACAACTCCCGCGCCCGACGCCAGCTAGCTTGTTGCGGATCGAAGTGGAACCATCGCTTGCGTAAAAACGTACTATCCTTGGACTAGACCTGCTGTGAAGTCTGACGTTGTACCACGGAGAGACGGATGCCCGCTGAAGCTGTGCTTGACCCAGTTCGTCCGAACATTGAGGGACCTGTTTCCGGTGACGTGATCGTCACGGACAATCTCTGGAAGACTTACGAGATGGGTGACCAACAGGTGCATGCTCTGCGAGGCGTGAACCTGCGCATCCGGCACAACGAATACGTGGCAATCATGGGCCCGTCTGGCTCGGGTAAGTCGACGCTGATGAATCTAATCGGCTGCCTCGACTCGCCGTCGCAGGGAAAGTATTGGCTGAACGGACACAACGTCTCGGAGTTGAATGACGACGAACTAGCGCGCATTCGCAACAAAGAGATTGGCTTTGTCTTCCAGACATTCAATCTGCTGGCTCGGGCGACTTCTCTCCATAACGTGGAATTGCCGCTGATTTATAACGGCACACCGGCGGCCGAACGCATCGCGCGCGCGAAGGAGGTCCTTACCTCGGTCAATCTCGGCACCCGCATGATGCACAAGCCCAATGAACTCTCCGGCGGCCAACGGCAGCGTGTGGCGATCGCACGCGCGTTGGTAAACCGCCCGTCGATCATCCTTGCCGACGAGCCCACGGGGAATCTCGATTCAAAGACAGGCGATGAGATCATGGCGCTCTTCGACGATCTGCATGCTAAGGGAAATACAATTGTCTTGGTGACGCACGAACCGGACATCGCGGAATATGCTCACAGGGTAGTAACGATACGCGATGGCGTTATCGCAAGTGATCACCTTTCGGCTCGCTTTCAGAAGCTACTTGACGCACCAGCTTAATCGACGGATGAGTCAGGTAAGACCTGCGAAGCTCAATCATGCTGCTGAAGAGCAAAAAGCCCCAGACCTGTAAAGGTTGGGGCTTTTAGATTATGCCGGCGATCACCTAATCTCCCACACACTTACGCGTGCAGTACCATCGGCCCAACGAGGCTTAACTTCCGTGTTCGGGATGGGAACGGGTGTGACCCTCGCGGTAAACTCACCGGCAAACTTGAGAAAGAACTCGCTCTCGCGATCTTCCACAACTGAATAGATTGAGCAGACATTTACCAAAACGTGTTTAGTTATATCGCTATAACTACAAAGCTTGTATTGAATGAATCCAGAACAGTGGACTTTCTCACTGCGCAGAGTAAATTCTATGGACAAGCCGAACGGGCGATTAGTACTGGTAAGCTGCACACATTACTGCGCTTCCACCTCCAGCCTATCAACCAGGTCGTCTTCCTGGGCCCTTCATGACCCTTTTGGGTTGGGAGATCTCATCTCAGGGCATGCTTCCCGCTTATATGCATTCAGCGGTTATCATAACCGAACTTCGCTACCCAGCCGTGCCCTTGGCAGGACAACTGGAACACAAGAGGTTCGTCCATCCCGGTCCTCTCGTACTAAGGACAGCCCTCCTCAAATCTCCTACGCCCACAGCAGATAGAGACCGAACTGTCTCGCGACGTTCTGAACCCAGCTCACGTACCGCTTTAATAGGCGAACAGCCTAACCCTTGGGAGCTTCTACACCTCCAGGATGCGATGAGCCGACATCGAGGTGCCAAACCGGAGCGTCGATGTGAACTCTTGACTCCGATCAGCCTGTTATCCCCGGCGTACCTTTTATCCGTTGAGCGATGGCCCTTCCATACAGAACCACCGGATCACTAAGGCCTGCTTTCGCATCTGCTCGACTTGTAGGTCTCGCAGTTAACCACACTTATGCCTTTGCACTCGACGGTCGATTTCCAAACGACCTGAGTGTAGCTTCGCGCGCCTCCGTTACAATTTAGGAGGCGACCGCCCCAGTCAAACTACCCGTCTTACTATGTCCCTCTCCCGGATCACGGGAGGAGGTTAGGATCACAACAATCGCAGGGTGGTATCTCACCGTTGGCTCCACCGAGCCCAAAAGCCCGGTATCAAAGCCTCCCACCTATCCTGCGCAGCAATGGCCGTAACCCATAGTAAAAGTATAGTAAAGGTGCACGGGGTCTTTTCGTCTAGCTGCGGGTAACCGGCATCTTCACCGGTACTACAAGTTCGCCGAGCAACTCGTTAAGACAGTCGAACGATCGTTACTCCATTCGTGCAGGTCGGAACTTACCCGACAAGGAATTTCGCTACCTTAGGACCGTTATAGTTACGGCCGCCGTTCACCGGGGCTTCAATTCAAAGCTTCGCCTTGCGGCTAACCTCTCCTTTTAACCTTCCGGCACCGGGCAGG
>CAXTWP010000197.1:0-5660 GCA_964247945.1 uncultured Acidobacteriaceae bacterium
CCCCCGTTGGTGTCGCAGAGGGCCAGCCAGTGGGCGCCGGCGGCGACGGCCGCCCCCACGCGTCTTTCGCGGCGTGAGCAGCGTCGAGCGCCAGGTTGACGTCCGCCGCCCCCGACCGCGCCACCCGGCACAGCACCTCCCCCGTCACCGGCGTCACATTGTCGAAGTACTGCCCATCCACCGGCGCGACCCCCGCCCCACCGATAAAGTTCTCATACCGCGGCTTCAACCCCAGCCGCAACCCATACGTCTCAGGACTGATCCTCTGCACCGGCGCTACTGTAGCCATCGCTCACTCCTCCTGAAGCGCGGCCAAACTCCGACGGATGCCGCGGGCCACCAGCCTACACCCTCGCCCCAGGGGTCCGCGATGGTCGCGTTGCGTGATCGGCGGCAATTACCCGGTCTACCCGTCGGTCGCCAATCGAAAACTGCCGTAAACTAAAGCATGTGCCTGCTCCCGCCACACTCGACGTTGCGACGTTCACCGCGACCCGGCCCAAGGTAGGCTTTGTCTCACTCGGCTGCCCAAAGAATCTCGTCGACTCCGAGGTGATGATGGGGATGCTGCATCACAACGGTGCTGAGTTGACTCCGCGCGCCGAAGACGCAGAGATCATTGTCATCAACACCTGCTCCTTCATCGATTCGGCCAAGCAGGAATCTGTCAACACCATCCTGGAGATGGTCCAGCACAAGCAGCAGTACGGAGGCAAAGCCCAGCGCATCATCGTCGCCGGCTGCCTGGTCGAGCGTTATCGGGACGAGATCCGCAAGAACATCCCCGAGGTGGACGCGGTCGTCGGCACGGGGGAGTTGGAGGCGATCCTCAGCGCAGCAGGTCTCAACTCCGCGGCTCAGCCCGCTAGCTCGCCCTTCACCATCCTGACGCAGGGCCAGATCGAACGCGCCGCTAGTGCCGTGCACCAGCACTCCCACCCGAGCGAGGTGGGCGCGCAGCTGCAATCGCGTCCCGAGGGCGACGCGCGGGAGCAGGCCGGCCGCTTCTCGCGCGAGGCCTGGGACGGCGCTGTCGCGGCGCTGCCCGAGTATCTCTACAACGACGCGACGCCGCGCATCCTGACCACACCGCGCGCGTCGGCCTACATCAAGATCGCCGAGGGTTGCGACCACCCCTGCAGCTTTTGCATCATTCCGCAGCTGCGCGGCAAGTTCCGCTCCCGCCGCATGGAATCGATCATCGCCGAGGCGCAGAACCTCATCGCGCAGGACGTGCGCGAGATCACGCTGATCGGCCAGGACACCACCTGCTACGGCGAGGACCTCGGCCTCAAAGACGGCTTGGCCCAGCTGCTCGACGCCCTTGCCGTGCTGCCCGGCCTGCGCTGGCTGCGCTTCCTCTACACCTACCCCAACAAGATCACCACCCGCTTGCTCGAAACCATGGCTCGCCACGACACCGTCGCCAAGTACCTCGACGTGCCGCTCCAGCACGCCAGCGCGGGCGTGCTCAAGCGGATGAAGCGCGGCGGCAACGCGGCCTTGTTTCTGGAGCTGATCGCGAAGGCGCGGCGGATCGTCCCCGGCATTGTCATCCGCACCAGCTTCATCGTCGGGTTCCCCGGCGAGACCGAGGCCGACTTTGAAGAACTCTGCCAGTTCGTCCGCGCCGCGAAGATCGACTGGCTCGGCGTCTTTACGTACTCGGACGAAGAAGGCGCCAAGGCCTTCGACCTGGACCCTGCCCTCAAGGTCCCGATGCGCACCATCCAGGCGCGCCGCCGCAAGCTGATGCGCCTCCAGCAGAAGATCAGCATCAAGGCAAAAGCCGCATGGGTCGGCCGGGAGATCGACCTGCTCGTCGAGGGCGAGTCGGATGAGACGGAACTGCTCTGGCAGGGCCGCACCCCGCTCCACGCCCCCGAGATCGACGGCAAGGTGTTGATCAACGACTTCGGGCCGCATGAGACGCTGGTGCCTGGGACGTTCTACCGCGCGGAGATTACGCAGTCGCATGACTATGACGTGGTGGCGCGGATTATTGAGTAGATATGGATTGGTTCATCTATCCCGTTTCTCTTGGGTAAGCAAGAACGCTATGTCTCTGGTTTACGAACGGCGCAGACGGTGTGCTTACTCGCGACGGCCGAATCGCAACGTTCTCGTCGCTAGAAGACGCGAGAGCATCTGCCTTGAGCAAGAAGCTTCCCGTTGCCGCAGAAGTTTCTCCGCCACTTGATTTACGGTGGTTAGCGCAAGATGCGTTTACGAGCGACAATCTCGATTGCGTAAAGATACTCAACGCTTGGAATTTCTTCGTCGATGTGGCGGCTTCGCTCCCAAGCAAAGCAGGCTCGTTCATCGCGCTTGAGAAAACCGCGCGCGACATCTACCAGAAGGTTTTCTGGGGAAACAATCTTCCCGCGGTCACGCCTGCCGGCAAAGGCTTTGATCCAACCTGGTCGGAAGAGGATCTTATTGGAATCAAAGCGGTCTTGGAGACTGGTCTCAGCCTCTTCGTTTCCAATCTGGGTTAAGTGGCGTCTGTGCTCCCTGCATCTTGACTGCCTAGAGACGAGCAACTATATTCAGTTGCAACAGGCGTTGGAGTGCGGCAACGATGTCAAAGCATGAGAAGGCCGTACAACGACTTCTGGCGTATCCCAACGACTTCACATGGGACGAACTCAAAACTTTGATGACAGGCTTTGGCTATGAGCTGAAAACGACTGGAGGCTCCGGACGCAAATTTGTCCGTCCGCAAGCCGTATTTGCAATCCACGAGCCGCATCCCTATAAGCTCCTGAAGGCGTATCAACTCCGCGCTATTGTCACGTTCCTGAAGAAGGAAGGAGATGTTCCATGAGCGATCCAATGCAGTACAAAGGCTACGAAGGTTCCGTGGAATACAGTGCCGAGGACCGTCTCCTGCACGGTAAGCTCCTCGGCATCCGCGACATGATAATTTACGACGGCGTTGACATTCCGACGCTCGAAACGAACTTCAAGGGCGCGGTCGACGAGTACCTCGATTTCTGCCGCGTGGAAGGGCGCACCCCCAACAAGCCCTTCAAGGGCAGCTTCAACGTGCGCATCCCTCAGACTCTGCATCAGCGCGCCGCGCGGTTTGCCGAGGAGCATGACCGCAAGCTGAACGCCGTCATCGTCGATGCGTTGCAGGAGTATCTGGCCAAGTCCGCGTAGGCTGCCGGCGCCGTCCGCGCCCTCGTCACGCCGCGGTTCCCCGCCTATAATGAGTCATGGCACCCCTCCAGCCGGCCTCACGAGAGGCTGCGATCCTCCCGGCTTCTTTCGCCAAGCCCCATCGCGGGGACGCCGGGAGAGCAGCGCGCGCGGCGGAGAGTGGGTTTGAGAGCGGGATCGATTTGGAGGCGGCGCTGCCGGTCGCCGCTGCCGTGGAGCCGCCCGCGGACGCTGACCGCACGCAGCCACTCGCCCTCGACGAACCCTCCGGCACCATTGTCCCGCCGCCCGCGCCGATGCCCCCCGCGGCCAGCCTGCCCACCAGCTATGACGCCGGGATCGACCGCCACTTTCAGACGCTGCTCGCCACGGTTCACGCTAACCGGCCGAACGATGACTTGGAGATCATCCGCAAATCCTGGGCGTTCTGCATGGCGCAGCACGAGGGGCAAAAGCGCGCTTCGGGCGAACCGTACATCATTCATCCGCTGGAGGTGGCGCAGGTGCTGTCGGAGTTGAAGATGGACTCCACCGCCATCGCCGCCGGGCTGCTGCACGACGCGGTGGAGGACACCGATGTCACCTCGCCCGAGATCGCCAAGCGCTTCGGCGAGCAGGTGGCGCACATTGTCGAGGGCGTGACGAAGCTCGACAAGATCAAGTTCGCCAACCGCGAGGACCATCAGGCCGAGAACATCCGCAAGATGCTGCTGGCGATGGTGACGGACGTACGCGTGGTGATCATCAAGCTAGCCGACCGGCTGCACAATATGCGGACGCTCGAGCACCTGAAGCCGGAGAAGCAAGCGAAGATCGCGCGGGAGACGCTTGATATCTACGCGCCGCTGGCGCACCGGCTCGGCATGGGCAAGCTGCGCGGTGAACTCGAAGACCTCGCCTTCCGCTACACCGATCCGATCGCCTACCAGAAGCTGACGGATGAGGTGGACGCGCTGCGGGGCGAGGGCGAGGTGTTTCTGGCGGGGATCGTCGCGAAGCTGGAGGCAAAGCTCGCCGAGAACGGCATACACGGGCGCGTGGAGTCGCGGATCAAGCGGCTGTACTCCATCCAGCAGAAGCTGGCGGACCAGCAGATTCCCGTCGATCAGGTCTACGATCTGCTCGCCATCCGTGTGATCTGTACGACGGACGCCGATTGCTATGCGCTGCTGGGGCTGCTGCACAGCATCTGGCGTCCGGTCCCGGGCAGGATCAAGGATTTCATCTCTTCGCCGCGGCCGAACCTTTACCAGTCGCTGCATACGACGCTGATCGACGGCGGGCACCAGTTCGAGGTGCAGATCCGCACGGAAGAGATGCACCGCGTGGCGGAGGAGGGGATCGCGGCGCACTGGAAGTACAAGGCCTCCGATTCCGTCACGGCGAAGGACGAGGCGCGGCTAGCGTGGGTGCGGCAGTTGATGGAGTGGCAGCGCGAGATGTCCGACCCGAACGAGTTCATGTCGACCCTCAAGATCGACCTGTACCCGGAGGAGGTGTACACCTTCACGCCCAAGGGCAAGGTCGTTGTACTGCCCAAGGACGCCAGCCCCATCGACTTCGCGTACACCATCCACACCGACGTGGGGAACACCACAGTTGGGGCTAAGGTCAACGGGCGCATTGTGCCGCTGAAGACCAAGCTCCGCAATGGCGACATCGTCGAGATCACCACCCAGGCGGGGCACCAGCCGAGCCGCGACTGGCTGTCGTTCACCAAATCCAGCCGCGCGCGCAACAAGATCAAGCACTGGCTGAACGAGCATCAGCGTGAGCGCGCGCTTGAGATTGGCATGAAGCTGCTCGAACGCGAGGCGCGCAAACACAAGCTGTCACTGGGCAAGTTCACCGACGCCGACTTCCTCCGCATCGCCGCTGACTACGGCCTAGGCACCAAGGCCGAACTGATGGCCGGCGTCGGCTTCGGCAAGTACAGCTCGCGCGTGGTGTTGAACAAGCTCGAACCGGGCAGCACGCTGGCCGTCGAGCCCGCCCCGCCGGAGGCCGGGGTCGGCAACACTGTCGGCCAAATGTCCGAAGCGGTGAAGCGGGTCTTCTTCGGCAAGGGGTCGGATTCGCTCCAGGTCGAGGGCCAGGACGACCTGCTCGTCTACCGCGCGCGCTGTTGTAACCCCATCCGCGGGGAAGAGATCATCGGTTATGTGACCCGCGGCAAGGGGGTCGCCGTCCACGCCCGCAGCTGCTCCAACGTCCAGAACCTGCTCTACGAGTCCGACCGCCGCATTCAGGTCGAGTGGGCCGCCGCCCCCACCGAGGCCGGTGCCCCCAAACTCGCCACTTACCCTGTACGGCTTACGGTTTTCTGTGAGGATCGCCCCGGCCTGCTCAAGGAGTTCACCGCCATCATCTCCGAAGATGGCACCAACATCCGTTCCGTTGATTCGAAGCCCACGCCCGACGGCAACGCCATCGTCGACTTCGTCATCGAGACCGTCGACGTCCGCCACCTCAACAAACTCGTTCTCAACCTCCGC
>CAXTWP010000198.1:0-2289 GCA_964247945.1 uncultured Acidobacteriaceae bacterium
AAGCTGGTATGGCACTTCCAGTTCGTGCATCACGATTCCTGGGACCGCGACTTTCCTTCCGCGCCGACGCTGGTGACCGTCAAGCACGATGGCCACCCGGTCGATGCCGTCGCCCAGACCTCAAAGCAGGGTTTCGTCTTTCTGCTGGACCGCGACACCGGCAAGCCGCTCTTTCCCGTGGAAGAGCGGCCCGTACGGGCGAGCAACGTTCCCGGCGAGGTCAGTTCTCCAACGCAACCCTTTCCACTGCTGCCTGCCCCCTTCGCGCGACAGACCCTCTTCGTCGACGACTTGACCACCCGTACGCCCGAGGCGCATGAAGACGCGCTGCGGCAATTCCAAAGCTTCCTGGGCGGCGAGGAACAGTTCCATCCTCTGAGCGTGGGCAAGCAGACCGTGGTCGCGCCGGGGTTCGATGGAGGCGCGGAGTGGGGCGGTTCCGGCGTGGACCGGCGCACCGGCGTGATCTACATCAACGCCAACGATGTAGTGGATACGGGTGGTCTGGCGATCAACGACGCGGGCGCGGGACTGGGTCTGGCGACGTATCGGAGCCAGTGCGCGCTCTGCCACCGCGACGATCGGGCCGGATCGCCGCCGGAGTTCCCTTCGCTCATCGGCGTGGACAAACGGCTTACCCGCGAGCAGATTGTGGCGACAATCCACAATGGCAAAGGGCGCATGCCGTCGTATCCCAACCTCCAGGACGCGCAGCTTGAGAGCCTGCTGCGTTACTTGCAGTCCGGCAAGGATGCGGATGTGATTGGCGACAAAGAACTACAGCATGGCGCGGCGGGCAACGATGCGGCGGCGGAGTTCCCGGCGGGTGCGAAGGTCTACGCCGCTAAATGCGCGTTATGTCACGGTGAGCATCTCGAAGGCATCGCGCCGGGGTTTCCCAGCCTGCAAGGCATACAAACGCGGCGGACAGCCGATCAGATAGTCGCTCTGGTCCACACAGGAAAGGGTCGTATGCCCGCGTTCACTCCGGCAAGCATCTCCGGCAACGACCTGATGGACCTGGTGCGATTTCTGCGCGCGGGCGATGAGCTTGAAGGTGCCGTGCCCCCGGAGGTCGCCGAGATGAACCGCTACCGTTTTACCGGGTATCTGAACTTTAGAGACAAGGACGGCTTTCCGGCGGTCGCGCCACCCTGGGGGACGCTGAACGCCATCGACCTGAACACCGGACGCTATCTCTGGAAGGTGCCGCTCGGGAGTTATCCGAACGCGGGTAAGGGGATGGAGCATAGCGGCAGCGAGAACTATGGCGGCCCCGTCGTCACCGCCGGAGGCCTGGTCATCATCGGCGCGACCGTCTTCGACAGCAAGGTCCACATCTTTGACAGCCGCACCGGCCAGCTGCTCTGGGAATACAAGGCGCCTTACCCCTGCGTCGCCACGCCGACCACGTACATGGCACGAGGCAAGCAGTTCATTGTGATCGCCTGCGGCGGCAGCCGGTTCACGCACGGCTCGCCGCGCGGCCTGTATGTCGCGTTCGCTCTGCCGTAGCGCTATCGCACGGCCGTTTGCACACTCGTGGTCTCGCTCAGCGGCAGCGCCCACGCGAAGAGGACACCGCCGCTGCCCTCAACCACATACTGCCTGCCGTCCAGCTGATAGGTGATCGGTGAGGTCTGCATGGGCGCGCCGGTGCCGGCATGCCACAGTGTCTTGCCCGTGCCGGTGTCGAGCGCGAGGATATTTCCGAAGCCGTCGCCGGTGAAGGTCACCCCCGAATCGGTAGTCAGCACCCCGGCGCTCGATCCTCCTTCGCCGACGTGGTGGCTCCAGCGTATTTTGCCGGTCTGGTAGTCGATGGCCTCGATCACCCCGTCCGCCCAGACGCCGTAGTCGGCTCCCGCCCAGCCGTAGTTCCCGTCCGCCGGCTTGGCGAAGTAGATGCTGTAGCTGTAATGGGCGTCTACGATGAACAGGCCGGTCTGGGGGTCGAAGCTAGGCGAACGGTAGTTGGTCATGCCGGACTCGTCGGGTGCGATCAGGCGGCCGTCCGGCGCGGGCTCCTTGTCCGGGTTGGGGATGGGGCGGCCCTCCGCATCGACGCCCTTGGTCCAGTTGACCGGACCGAACGGGACAGTCAGCAGGTTCTTACCATTAATGCGGTCGAGGACGAAGAAGTAGCCGTTGCGCGAGGTCTGCATCAGCATCTTGCGCGGCCGGCCGTGGAAGTCGGCGTCGACCAGGACCGGCGTTTCCACCGCGTCCCAGTCATGCGTGTCGTGGGGCGAGGCCTGGAACGCCCAGGCCAGTTTCCCGGTGTCAGGG
>CAXTWP010000198.1:2333-5655 GCA_964247945.1 uncultured Acidobacteriaceae bacterium
ATGCTGCAGGTGTAAAGGTCGTCGCCCGGCCGCGTCGTACCGTTCAGCACCGGCGTCGGATTGCCGGTTCCCCAGAAGATAAGGTTCAACGCGGGGTCGTAGGTGCCGGTCATCCAGGTGGTCCCGCCGGTGGTCTTGCCGGCTGTTCCGGCCGGCGGCGTGCTGTCCCACTGCCATTGCAGATGGCCAGTTTCAGGGTCGATCGCCTGCAGATAGCCGGTCAGGTTGTCAAAGTCGCCCGAGACGCCGACGATGACGTGATCCTTGACGACGAGCGGAGCCAGGGTCGTCCAGTAGCCCTTCGCTTCGTCCGCGACGGCGATGTCCCAACGCACCTTGCCGTCCTTGGCGTCGAGCGAGATCAGGTGGCAGTCCGGTGTGACGAAGTAGAGCCATCCCTTGTACATGGCCACGCCGCGCTGACCGATGTGGTTGCCCTTGCTGGTGGGATGGTTGAAGCGCCAGAGAACATGGCCCGAGCGCGCGTCCACGGCCCAGATATTATCCGGCACGGTAAAGTAGAGAACGCCGTCGACGAGCAGCGGCGAGGACTTAATGGATGCGGCCTGATTAGTTTGAAAGGCCCAGGCCAGGCTCAAGCCGCCCACGTTTGCGGGCTTGATCTGCGTCAACGCGCTATGCCGGCGGCCGGAGTAATCGCCGTGGTAGCTGGGCCAGCTGTCGGTGGAAGGGCTGACCAGCGCCGCGGCCTCAAGCTGCTGGGCGTCGAGCGATCGGCCATCGTGTCCGAGGGAAACAATTGCGGCGAGGAGCAGGGTGTTGAGCAGCTTCATCTCGTTCTTCCTTCTTGTCTGTGCGCGCAAGCTAACGCAACGTCTGGATGTAGGCCATCAGGTCATGGATGTTCTTGTCGGTATATCCGGGAAAGAGCTGGGCGTGTTTCTTCGCCGGTGCGTCGAGCGCGTACTGTACGTGCGTAAGTTCCCACGAGCGGTAAACCCCGCCGGCGTCGCGCAGGCCAATGGTGAACTCATCGAGATACGCGACCGTCCCAGTGACCTGTTCGCCGGAGGGCAGCGTTACCGTCGCCCGGCTCTTCACGTCTTTGGGGTAGAGCATCCGCTCTTCCAGCTCCAACCCCTCGTACCGCGACGCAACGCCCGCGAGATCACCCGTGGGCGAGTGGCAGGTGGAGCAGGTACCCACGCCGTAGAAATACTGCTTGCCGGCTTGAGCGCTGCCGGTCTGGAGGTCAGCCACATCGACGCCCCGGCGACCACCCGCCGCGGCGTTGGCCTTGTCCACCGCCGCGTGAATAAAGGCAGCGAGTTCTTTGAGCTCCTCGTCGGAGAAGGCGAAGGCCGGCATTTTCTTCTCGATACGGCCGTTCCGCACGACGTCGGAGATCTTGCTGCCGCCAAGATCGGAGTGGACCAGCCGGGAACGGGTGAGGTCGGGGCCGCTTTCGCCACCCGCCGCGTCGCGCCCGTGGCAGAAAGAGCAGCTCTGCTGAAAGAGCTTGCCGCCAGCCTCGGCAGCGGAGGACGGCCGCGCATCGGCGACGAGCGGCTGATCGGACGCCAGCAGGAAATGCACCAAACCCGACAATTCTTCGTTCCCGAGCTTTGGGAAGCCAGGCATCCTGCCCTTACCGGCATGGACCAGAGCGTCGACTTGCGGTTCGTTTAGCTTGCGCCCGATACCCACCAGCGACGGAAAGCCGGGCAGTATGCCTTGCCGCTGCTCGCCGTGGCAGACAGCACAGTGCTCCGCATAAGCGTGGGCACCAACATTGTCCGAAGGAGTGGCCCCTGCCATAGCCTGTGTGGCCGCCCGCACGGGAGTCGTACCTTCCTTCAAGGTCATGCCGATCAGCGCGGCAACCGTAAGTGAAACGATCCACAAGATCTTCATCGTCTATCCCGAATACTTGAACAATTGCATAAAGCCGTAATCCATGTGCAACTGTTGATGGCAGTGCAGCAGGGTGTCGCCCGGATTGTCGGCGACGAAATCGACCTCGACCGTATCGAGCGGCATCACGTTGACCGTATCCTTCATCAGCCCACGCATGGGCCGCTTGCCGATGCGGGTAACCTCAAAGCTGTGCCGGTGGAGATGCATGGGATGCTGGTCGCCGCTGCCGTTGCGCAGAATCAGCCTATAACGCTTGCCGCGGTCGAGCAGCAGCGGCGGGATGTCGGGCCACGACTTGTTGTTGATCGTCCAGGTGTCGAACTTCGAGCCGTGCAGAGGACCGATGTCGCGGAAGGTGATGGTAAGCGTCTCGTCCGGTGGCGGCGCTTCGCCGGTACTGGCGAACTGGGTGTAGTCCCACTCGGCGGGGGCCGGGTCTTTCCACTGCGGCGGCCCCGTCTTGCCCGCGTACTCGACCACGATGCCGAGACCCATGGCCCGCTCTTTCTCAAGCGTCGATCCAAGCACCCACATGCCGGGCGCGTTCATCTCGATAACAGCGTCCACCCGCTCGGCCACGGCAAGCGACAGCACCTCAACCGATTGCGGACGCGGGACAGGATTCCCGTCCATTGCGAGGATGGTAAAGCGATGGCCGGGTAGCGCCAGTACGACGTTTTCGGTTGCGCTCGCGTTCAGCAGCCGCATGAAGACGCGCTGACCTTCCTTGACGCGCAGCGGTTCGCCGAAGCCAAGCCGATGTGCGTTGATCGTGGCGTATTTGTAGCCGACATCGGACCCTTCAGTCAGCGGCCCATTGGAGGATTGCTGCCGCATCGTCTCCGCCATCGGAACAAAGCTCGGCTCCCAGTGGTGAATGGCGAGGTTGACCTCCTGGTCGTACGCTCCCGGCGCGGGCCCGCCTTCGACCAGCAGAAAGCCGAACTGGCCGCTGTAAGTTCCGAGCGCGAGATTGTCGAAGGCCGCGTTGTGGGTGTGGTACCAGCGCGTACCGGTGGGGTTAGGCGTGAGCGTGTAGCGCTGGGTCGCTCCGGCGGGAATCATCGGCGAACCTTCTTCCATCGCGCCGTCGTTGATCGGATCGGTGGTCAGGCCGTGCCAGTGCGTCAGGTCCGGTGCGCCGCCCGCGTTGGTCACGTCGATCGTCACCGGCACACCTTGGCGCAGGCGCAGCAGAGGGCCGGGGACCTGTCCGTTGAAGGCAAGCGTTTTGACGCTTGCGCCGCCGCCGAGGTCGAGCGTGCAGGACTCAATGCGGAGGCGGTGGTCCGGCTTGGCGGCAGGCGAAGCCAGGGCCGGAAGCGAACGGCTTGCCAGAAGACAGCCGGCGGTCGAGAGAAAGCGTCTGCGGTTCATACCATCCTGAGATACAGCCATGCTGCGCAACCAAGCAGCTTCTTTTATACCGAAGAAGACCCTGCGC
>CAXTWP010000199.1:0-5654 GCA_964247945.1 uncultured Acidobacteriaceae bacterium
CGTGCGCGTCCCCGGCGGTTGGAGACGACCGCGCCGCAGCCTTCCGCGATGCGGTCCAGTGCCAGAAACCCGGCATTGTGCGGCGTGAACTGATATTCGATCCCTGGATTGCCTAGGCCGACGATCAGCTTCACGACGCGCTTCCCTCTCCTGCGCGGGCGGCGGAGCGGTCAGGCTCCGCCGCCCGAACGGCAACTACTTTTTAGCCTTGGCGTCGGCTGCCGGCGCGGCGGCTGGGGCGTCGGTCTTGCCCTTCTTGGCGACCTCGGGCTCTGTGGTGGAGACGACCGCGTCCGCGGCGACCTCCTCCTCCTTCATCAGGGTGACATGGGCGACAGTCGCGCCCTCTTCCCCGAGGAACTTGATGGATCCGGAGTGCGGGAGGTCCGAGACGTGGATCGCGCTGTTCAGTTCCAAGTTGCTTACATCGACATCCAGGTGGCTGGGGATGTCGGCGGGGAGGCACTCGATCTCGACTTCGCGGAGGACATGCTCAAGGACGCCGCCCTGGGTCCTGACGCCGACCGGAGTACCGGTAAGCTGGATCGGCACCGACACCCGCATCGCCTTGTCCATTGCGATCCGCTTGAGATCGATGTGGAGCAGCTTGCCCTTGATCGGCTCGTTCTGCCAGTCGACGATCATGGCCTTGACCGGCGCGCCGCCGGTGACGTCGAGATCGAAGATGGTGTTGTGGCCGGAGTCGGAGTGGAGGATGCGGGTGATGATGCGGGGGTCGACGGTGACGGCGACGGCTTCCTGGCCGGCTCCGTAGACGACGGCGGGGATTTTGCCTTCGACGCGGACGCGTCGGGCGGCGTTCTTGTTGAACTTGCCCTGGCGCGGGGTGGCGACGACGGCGGGAAAGGTGGTGGGGGCTGGCATGGTAGGTCCTTTCGGGCACGAAAGGCAGGGAGTAGGGAGAGGGAAGAGGGAAGAGGAATCCCGCTTTGCCACGTGCTACTTTGCTTCGCTCCGTTTACGGCTTGCGCCGCTGGTTGATGGTGCGTTATGCAGAGCTTAGGTCGAGGGTCTTTCTAGTCCCTCGACCCTACTCTCTGCTTTTAGGTGAACAGCGTGCTGACGCTGGTCTCCATGTGGATGCTTTCAATGGCGCGACCCAGGAGGCCGGCGATCGACAACACTTTGATTTTAGCGACTCCCCGCGCTTCCTCGCGCAGCGGAATGGTGTTCGTCACGACCAACTGCTCCAGCCGCGAGGTGGCGATGCGCTCGACCGCCGGGCCCGAGAGCACCGGGTGCGAGGCGCACGCGTAGACCTTGCCCGCGCCCTGGCCGAGCAGCGCGTCCACCGTCTTCACCAGCGTTCCCGCCGTGTCGATGATGTCGTCGAGGATGAGGCATGTCCGGCCCTGCACGTCGCCGATGACGTTCATGACCTCGGTGACGTTGATGTCGGTGCGGCGCTTGTCGACGATGGCGAGCGGCACGTCCAGCTTTTTGGCGAAGAAGCGGGCGCGTTCCACGCCTCCCGCGTCGGGCGAAATCACGGTCAGGTTGGGCAGGTTCAGGTCCCGGAAGTAGCTCACCAGCACTGGACTGGCGAAGAGGTGATCGACCGGGATGTTGAAGAAGCCTTGGATCTGGGCCGCGTGGAGATCGACCAGAAGGGCCCGGTCAGCGCCCGCCGTGGTGAGGAGATCGGAGACGAGCTTTGAGGTGATGGCGACGCGGGGCCGGTCCTTGCGGTCTTGCCGGGCGTAGCCGTAATAGGGGATGACGACGGTGATGCGGCCCGCGGAGGCGCGTTTAAGGGCGTCCATCATGACGAGCAGCTCGACCAGATGCTGGTCGACCGGATTGCAGGTTGGTTGCACCAGAAAAACGTCCGCGCCGCGGACGTTCTCGAGGAGCTGGAAGTGGATCTCTCCGTCGGAGAACCGCTGCAGGCGCGTTTCGCCGAGCGGCACACCGACAAACTTGCAGATCTCTTCGGCGAGAACGGGGTTTGCCGATCCGCTGAAGATTTTGAAGCTCTTGCTCTCGCGGCCGGCCCGCTCTTTTTTGGAAGCGGTCCGGTCGGCTGGAGCTTTGGCCGTAAAGGCTGGCGTGGGCGGCAAGTTGAGTTCGACCTCGCTCGCCGGCGCTGAAATAGGGGAAAGGACCGCAGTCGTGTCTCGGTTGTTCACGTTGAAACCCTCCAGGCTGGTTGACCTTGGTAGCTCCTGCTGCTTGTCTTGCCGGAGACTGGTTCATCTCCGTTTACTTCTTTTACGAAAAGTAAGACCCGGCCCTTCAAACCTGGGTCCGACCCTGCTTTGATTATCGCAGAGGTTGAGACCCAAACCAACTCTTGCGGCAGGTTGTTGCCGCGTAAGAACCCTAAGTTCGTTTGCAGATGCCTGACGGCATGGCGTCGACGCGTTTGGTTGGGCGACTAGGATTCGAACCTAGACAAAGAGCTTCAAAGGCTCTGGACCTACCGTTAGTCGATCGCCCAATGAACCGCTGAGCCTGTACACGGCCGAACGATCACCCTGCGAACATTGTGCGCCAGTAATCGGATCGAGGCAAGGTTGCGGTGAGCAAGGCTTGCGTACCCGACGCTTGGACGCGTTGTTGAGCGGCTTTGGCGTCTGCGATAGACCGGTAAAGTCCAAAGAGCGCCGAACCGGAACCGGAGAGCGCCGCGTAGACGGCTGGCTGTCCCGAGTCGCTCCCCATCAGAAGACGCTTGATTTCACGCAGGGAGGGATACTGAGGGAAGACGGCTGCTTCAAAGTCGTTTTGAAGTTCGTTTTCAGTCCCGCCGCGGAGGAGCGCGAGAAGGGAGTTGCCGGCCGGATCGTTTCGCGGGCGGCTCTCAGCTTCACTTGCGGCTTGAGAGCGGTCCTGCTGTTTTTCAGAATGGCTTGCGCCGCGAAGGATGCCGAAGAGTTCCGGGTCGACTCCCGTCCTTGCGGACATGGAGGCATAAGCCAGACTCAACTTACCTAGATTACTGGAGATGGCTTCCGGTGTCAAGTGCTTGCCAGCTACGTGAGCGTCCCAGGCTCGGAAAGCCTGCGGGGTGGAGACACCGAGCTTCGGCATGGCGACGACACAGGGCAGTGCCGGGAGATCGGGCAGCGGTATCACCTGCTCGCCGCGGCCGAGGCCGAGGACCGCCCCGCGGAGCTGGACGAGGGGGACGGCGGAGCCGACGCCGGCGGCGAGTGCGAGCCGGGCGACGGGGTCGAGGGGGAGGCCGAGTTCGCGTTCGAGGCCGAGCAGCGCGGCGGCGGCGTTGGCGGAGCCGGCTCCGAGACCACCCTGTACGGGGAGGTTTTTGTCGATGCGGACGGCGACTTCGGCGGTGACGCCGAGGCGGGTAAGGCAGCGCTCGACCATCTTCCAGGCGGTGTTGCGGCCGTCATTGGGGACGAAGGGGTAGTTGGTGGCGAGGGTGATGGTGGTAGCGGGTGCGCGGCGGGCGGAGACGGTGACGACGTCGTGCAGGTCAAGGGTCTGGTAGAGGGTGGTGAGCGCGTGGAAGCCGTCCTCGCGGGCCGGGCCGATGGCCAGGCCCAGGTTGATCTTCGAGAAGGAACGGACGCGGGTGGGCATCCGTTCATTCTAAAGAGAACGTCGCCTTTACTTGAGTTCCGTTGCCGTCACTTCAATCTGAAGTGGCGGGTCTTCCATCTTGTTGGGGAGTTGCTTCGGATTTTCCTGTAAAGGCTTCAGCGGCGTAGTCGGCTTGATGTTCGAGTCGAAGATCACCTTCGGCTTGTCGAGCGGTAACCTAACGGCAAGTTCAAGATTGCGCTGCGTGATGATCGGCTCCTCCATGGGGGTGCCATCCCGATTGGTGCCGCCGGTCTCGATCATGCCGGTGACGCGGCTTGTTTCGAGAACAATGGAGAACGCGAGGCCATCGGCCTCGATGTGGACGTTGTTGCAGTCGAACTTGGTGCCGAGTTCGACGAACTTCGTTCCGTCTTTAGAGAACTGCGTGCCTGGCCCACCGATTGTAACTGGAACCTGCGAGGTCATACGGGTTTTGCAGGAGCCTGTCCTGCCAGCCGTACCCACGGCTACTTCCGTCGTGATGCTTTGCTCGCCGGGCTCCGGTGTGGACTTTGCCGAGGGATAACGCAAGACCAGCGTCAGCTTGAAATATCGCGTTGCTTGTTCCGCGTTCTTTGTGGAAGAAAGCAGGTTCGATGCCTGAGCTTTGGAAGCTAAGGGTATCGCCGCGAATGCACACCCCAGAACGACCTTATGAATTACCTTCATTGTGTTTCTCCTCTCTCAATTCTGTTCTTCAGCGTGAGTGAAGCAAGTTCGATCTGTTCCATTCGCAGGGGGGCAATGACGATGGGGGCGATGCGGAGGTAAGCATTGCGCGGCAGTTTGGAACGGGCTTGGAGACGATGGGTTGCTCCTATGTTCCGGGCTTTCAGCCCTGTCTGCTTTGTGCGCGATGCGTCCCCAGGCCTTCGGCCTAGGCTGATATGGGTTTCGCCTTCAGCGCTCGGGCAAGTCTCGTGCGCGGTCAGGCAATCGACGCTAGAGGCGGCCACATAGGTTACCGCGACTGGTGGTTTCGTGTGCCTGCGTGTGATGTCTTGGAAGAGGACAGCAACGAGGAGTCCGGCAGCGACCGCTCCGCTCAATAGCCGCCAGCGTGAGCCGGATCGGTCTTCTGAGCCTACACGCGCCAGGATTCTGGCCTCCATGCCGGTGAGCGGCTCCACGTCGCGCACGTCTTGTAGCGTTTCATGGAGCAGTTGCTCGAAGTCCTTCATCGCCGCACCTCCCGCATGGCTTCGTAGCGTTTTTTCAACTCGGTTTTGGCGCGCATCAGCCGTGTCCGTACTGTTCCTTCAGGGATGCCGAGCGCCAGCGCGACCTCGCGCGAGGTCATCTCTTCGATGGCGCTCAGCAGGAGCACCTGGCGCAGTTCTTCGGGGAGGGCGTCGATCAGGCGGCGAAGTTGCGCGCGCGCCGAGGCTTCGACCGTCTGGGCTTCGGGAGAGTGGCCGGAGGCGGGCACGTCCATTCCGGCTAGGTCGTCCGTGTCTTTGCGGGGCAGGCGGTCGAGGCCGACGCGCCAGACGGTGCGGGCGAGGAAGCCTCGCTCGTCGGCCATGTGCCGCCAGGCCTCGTTGCGGTAGAGCTTGAGGAAGGCCTCCTGCACGGCGTCCTCGGCGTCTTGGGCGTTACGCAGGAGCGCGTAGGCGACGCGGAACATGAGGCGGCTGTGGCGGGCGACCAGGGCGGCGAAGGCTTCGTCCCGCTCCTCTGTTCGTTCAAGCCGCAAGGTGGCCTCAAGATCACCTTTGTCGCTTTGTGGCCAGACCCCTGCGCCTGCGCTCATCGTTGCCACCTGTCCAAGCCGTTCCCTCTCTAGGACCGGCGGCAAACGGAAAGTGTTCATCTTTCTTTTGCGGCGCCTGCGACAAGCGTGGGCGCAGGATTTATGCTCAGTCCACCCCACTACGGAGCACAACCCTTGGCTCGTCTTGCACACGCATCCGTTCTTCTTTCAGCGTTCAGTGTTGTTGCGGTATCGACAGCAGGTGCGGCCGCGCAGGAGGTGGGGCTTGCGCCCACCCGCGCCGCCCATGCGATGGTGGTGTCGGTGCAGCATGACGCCGCGGATGTGGGAGTGGCCATCCTGAAGCAGGGTGGGACCGCGGGGGACGCGG
>CAXTWP010000200.1:0-3916 GCA_964247945.1 uncultured Acidobacteriaceae bacterium
CGTTGCGTGATTCCTCCGAGAGGCGATACACGCAAGACGACACTTACCAAACGTTGCTGGAAGCGGAACTAGAAGGGGAAATCTTGAAGCATCGCGATTAGGAAAGCGTGGGTGCCCCACGTCTCGCTTCTGAGACAGGGGTTGGTATGCCAGTCGAAACATCCACGACCTCCCACGCCTTCGCCATCGGCCCCGAAGGCGGCTGGACCCCCGAAGAGATGACCCTCTTCACTCAGCATCAATGGCTGCCCGTAACCCTCGGCCCCCGCATCCTCCGCGCCGAAACCGCTGCCATCGCCGCCATCGCCATCCCCACCACCCACCTCTGACCCACTCCCCTTCCTCCTGACCTGCGCGGACCTGTTCCCCACCCGTGCTGTTGCCCTTTTCTTTTGGCTTGGAACTCTGCGCCGCATGTCTTTGTGCTCTTCGACGAATTGGCATCAGGGAACTTCCGCCCTGCTGCTATCGTTATCTACATTCATCTCCATGGGAGCCCGCATGCTCTATCACGTCTCACGCAATGGTCAGATGTACGGCCCCTACACCCTTGACGACCTTCGCCGCTATGTCGCCTCCGGCAACGTTCTGCCCTCCGACATGGCCCGTCCTGAAGGCACCGAGCAGTGGCAGCCTGTCTCCGAGCTCCTCGGCATGGCGGCGTCTTCCGCACCTCCAGTTTACCCGGCCTATCCCGCGGGTCAGGCTACTGATCCAGCCCTTTATCCCAACCCGCCGAATCTCGCCTGGGGTCTCGTCCTGCTCTTCAATGTCTTCACCTGCGGCCTCTTCATGGTGATCTGGAACATCGTCGTCGCCGCCTGGATGCGTCGCGTCCAGCCCACCAGCCAGGCAATGCTCTACTACATCGGCGGTGCCATCCTGTCGCTCACCAGCTCCGGCACCTTCATGTCAATGCAGCGCAGCCATTACCACTTCAGCCGCCACCCGCCGCTTATCGGCCTGGTGGCCATCGCCGCGTGGGTCGTTCGGCTGATCGCCCGCTTCAGCATGAAGGCATCGCTCGAGCAGCACTTCAACGGACCTGAACCAATCGGCCTTCGCCTCAGCGGCCTCATGACCTTCTTCTTCGGCGGCCTTTACCACCAATACCACCTCAACCGCATCGTCGACATCAAGAACGCTCTGCGTTACCGCATCGGCCTCCAATAAACCCTCATGATCAAGCGTTGGTACCGAACCCTGTTGCTGGCAGGAGCGGCCCTGATCCCTGCTATGCTGCTACTCCGCTTCCCGCCTGAGCAGCATAGTTTCTACCCGCAATGTCCGGTGTACGCCTGGACGCATCTCCAATGCCCCGGCTGCGGAGCCACCCGCGCCCTCGCCGCTCTCCTGCAGGGCCACCTCGTGGAGGCCCGGCGGGACAACGCGCTAGTCGTCACAATGCTCCCGTTCCACGCGGCCTACATCGTTCTCGGCTACTGGCGCACAGGACCAGGCAAAGAACCGCACTGGCCGCAGCCGCCAAGCTGGGTCATCCCTTCGGTGGTCATCGCCGCCGCGGTCTTCACTGTAGTCCGCAACCTGCCGGCCTGAGGCAGTTCGTAAGCGCAGAAAGCCCCGGCTCGCGCCGAGGCTTTCGCTGGAACCCTTTGCCGCTGGTCTAAGCGGAGACCGCAACCGGCTCAGGGGTGGTAGCCGCGGGCGCGCCCTTACCCTCGGCACCCGGCTTGCGGATGTCGATGCCACCCTTGAAGAACGCCCCATCCTCAATCGAGATGCGCGCCGCGATGACATCACCGGTCAGAGAACCTTCGCTGCGAATGTCCACCCGATCGCTGGCCTGCACGTTTCCGCGCACTTTACCGAGCACCACTACCTCGCGTGCGACGATGTTTGCCGCTACCTGCCCGTTGCGTCCGACGGTCACGCGGTTGCCGGGCAGCGTGATCGCGCCCTCCACCTTGCCGTCGATGTAGAGCGACTCCGAGCCCGAGAGCTCGCCCTTGATCACCAGCGACTTGCCTATCGTCGCCTGGTCGCCCGCCGGCGTGACCGAGGCGGCCGTGCCCACGGGAGCGGGCCGCGTCGGGGCGGCCTCAAAGGTCGGTGCTGCCGGAGCCGCGGGGCGGACAGGCTCGGGCGTAGACGGGTTCGTGCCAGGCTGGTTGGGTTTCCACATAGAAATTCTGATTCCTTTCGTTTCCTGTTTCTAGTTTCCCCGCATCGACGGGACCTTCGACTTCGTAGCTTCGGGCGACACGCTCATCCGCGCCTGCATACGATTCTACTCTGCCATGAACGGGCAGGTAACGGCCAAGCTGAGGATAAGCAGTTCCCACCCTGTACCGAATTCGACACTCCTTGAGAACTAAGTAGAGCATCGGGGTAAAGCCCGGACGCTTGCATACCCGCCCGCAACGCGCTACTCTGCCCGCCATGCAGACCTTCCGCTCCGCTCCCGTGCTTCTGCTGCTCGCCACCTTCCTTGCGCCGCTCTACGCGGCCGCACCCAAGGTCCACACCGTCACCCTTGGCCCGTTCCGCCGTGTCCCCTACACGCCGCCGGACGCCAACTCCGAAGACAAGTCGGAGGAATCGACCACCCTCAAGGTCCGGCCGCTCTTCGTCGACGACCACCAGAAAGAGTGGACCCTCGGGGAGCTGCACGACGTGACCGACCGCAGCTTCACCGTCCGGCGCGCCTTCCGCCTTAACGACGCGCTGCCCAGCGACAATGCCGCCCGCTGGGTCTGGCAGCCCGGCCCCTGGCTGCTCGTCGACCGCGTCACCGGCCACATCACCGCGCTGCACCTGCCCGACTTCGACGCCGCTGTCTCCGATGCCACCTGGTACCGCGACTACGCGGCTTACTGCGGCGTCTCGACCGCTGCCAAGTCCGGCGGTCTGGTTGCCGTCGTCGCCCAGCTTGGGGCGCGCAAGGCCGTCGTCCAGAAGACCATCGCCAAGTGGCCGCAGGAGAACCACTTCGTCCCTGTCTGCCGGCCCGCCAAATGGCAGAGGCTGCCGCTGCGCGTCACCCTGCAGCCCACTGGCGGCGATCCAGCCACCTATGACGTGGTCGGGTCCGTCGCTCTAATCGAAGAGGGTGATAACGAGGACGGTCCATAACGATTATTCTCGACCTATGCAGACCTTCGATGAACTCCTCCAACAGGCGGAAGTGGCCCACGGCCATCTATGCGCCGGGCAGATCCTGGGTGTCCGCATGGCGATGCTCGGCTGCGCTCGGCTCGGCATGGAAGACCCGCGCGGCGCGGACCGCAAGCGGCTCGTCACCTTCGTCGAGATCGACCGCTGCGCCACCGACGCCATCGCCGTCGTTACCGGCTGCCGCCTGGGCAAGCGCGCGCTCAAGTTCCGCGACTGGGGCAAGATGGCTGCCACCTTCGTCGATCTGAGCACTGACAGAGCCATCCGGATCGCCGCCCGGGAGTCCTCGAAAGAGCGCGCCCGTGCGCTCTACCCGGAGATGGACAACAAGAACCAGCAGCAGATGCGGGCTTACCGCGAAATGCCCGACGCCGACCTGTTCACAGAACAGTCGGTCACGGTCCCGCTGCATCCGCGCGAGATGCCCGGCTACAAGGCCGCCCGCATCGCCTGCGCCGTGTGCGGTGAGGGCATCAACTACGACCGCGAGGTCACCCGCGAGGGCCAGGTCCTCTGCCAGAGCTGCGCCGCACCTGAGACTCGCTATTACCAGCCGCTATGAATTGCTGACTCGCTCGGTTAAAATAAACCGCGCCCCGGGCGATCGTCGGGGCGCCGCGTCACTGCACAACCTTAGCGATACCAGTAGCCGTGGTGATACCGCGCATACTCATGCGCTCGCACCCACTCCTCGTGGCGAAGGAATTCGTATCGATCGCGCGGATAGTAGCCGTAAGCCGGGTAGACCGGGTATGCGACCTGCACACCCACCGCTACCCGC
>CAXTWP010000200.1:3926-5619 GCA_964247945.1 uncultured Acidobacteriaceae bacterium
CGGGCGGGATTCGAACTCCTTCACCAACGTCGCCTGGCTGTTCGGCCTGCACGATCGCCCCTGGGGCGGGCCCCCCCCCCAACACGCGGCCGCCACCAGGCTCATCGTCACTGCTTTTGCCAACATCCCCGTCACATTGAGTTTCATACTGCCTCCTTGCTGCGACCTACATTCAAATCAAACCCGGTGGGCCATCTCGTGTTGCGAGCAACTATCCCGCGCCGCCGTGTCTACAGCGACGTTAAGCACTGCATCCATAAAGCTGCTATAGAATCCAATCAACTGTGCGCGCTACTCTCCACCTCGCCGGCTTCGTTGTCCGTCTCGCTTGTTGTTGCCGCTGAGACGACGACCCTTTTCCTCTGAAATCCATTCTTCTTCTCCCGCATTCGCTACGCGGGCGTTCTGTAGGAGCTTTACATGCCGAACCCGAAGCCCCGTCTCTCACTCGACACCTGGGCCGTCGTCCTCTCGCTGACGCTTGCGCTGATCGTACGCGTGGGCCTGCTTAAGTCAGTCCCCTGGTAGCCGCGTCTTCTGAAAGGAACTTCCATGAGCACCGCCGCTTCGCTTCCTGACCTTCGTGCTGAGTACCCCGCGCGCGGTCCACTGTCTGAGACCGCCGTCGATCCCAGTCAACCCACGTCGTTCCTTGAACTGTTGCCCGGCATCGGCCTGCTCTTTGTTGTCGGCTACGCCGGTAAGTTCGTCGAGCAGTTCATCGCCCGCTACGGCAAGGCGCACCACTACGTGCTGCCGAACATCGAGTATGTCCTGTGGGCCATCCTCTTCGGCGTGGTGATCGCCAACACGGTGGGCCTGCCACGCATCTTCTGCGCCGGGGTTGCGACGTACGAGTTCTGGCTGAAAGCGGGCATCATCCTGCTGGGCGCACGGTTCATCCTCGGCGATATCCTGAAGCTCGGCGGCATCTCGCTGGTGCTTGTAGGCGTGGCGTTTACGCTGTCGATCGCGTTCATGACGTGGCTCGGGCGCGCATTCCATCTCAGCGCCAAGCTGACGACCTTGCTGGCCGTGGGTTCATCTGTCTGCGGCGTCTCGGCGATCATCGCCATGTCCGGCGCAATTGACGCGGACGAAGAGGACTCCTCAACTGCGATCGCCGCTATTCTGGCACTGGGGGCCATCTCGCTGTTTGCCTTCCCGCTGATCGGCCACGCGCTGCACATGGGGGACCACGCCTACGGACTTTGGACCGGTTTGGCGGTCGACAATACGGCCGAGGCCACCGCCGCCGGTGCCCTCTACTCGGACGCTGCCGGCAAGTTCGCGGTGCTCGCCAAGACGTGCAGGAACGCGCTGATCGGGTTTGTGGTGCTGGGCTATGCCCTGCGGTGGGCGGCCAAGGGGCAGGCGGCTACGGTCACCAACAAGGCGGTGTTTCTCTGGCGGAAGTTCCCCAAGTTTGTGCTCGGCTTTCTGTTGATCTCGGCGCTAGCCACCTTTGGAGCCTTCTCGAAGCCGCAACTGACCGCTCTGGGGAATCTCTCACGCTGGGCTGTTCTGCTCACCTTTGCCGGAGTTGGTCTGCGCACCAATCTGCGCGACCTTGGCAAGCAGGGGCTCCGGCCCTTCCTCGTCGGCGCGCTCGGCGAGATTGCCATCGCCGCCATCACGCTGGGCCTGGTGCTGGGAGCCGACCACTTTTACCACTTGTAGCTAACGCACCTCA
>CAXTWP010000201.1:0-5571 GCA_964247945.1 uncultured Acidobacteriaceae bacterium
GTCGAGGCGGGCTAGTGCTGCCTGACGTCCTGGAACGTCTTCGTCCGGCTGCCGGATGACCTGGAAGAGCAGACGGGCTTCGGTGTCGAAGTCGAAGTGGGTGCCGCGCAGCATGGCGATGCGGGTGCGGATGGCGACAAGTTGGGCGAGGAGGAAGAGTCTTCGTTGATCCTCGATCACTGTATGTGCCGAGAAGTGTTGCAACTTGGCGGTGAGGTCGGCAGTGTCTTGCTGTGTGCGGTCCAGTGCGGGATAGCTGGTGTGGACAGTGGCGGCAACTTCTTGGGGACCGGTGTAGAAGTCGATGGAGTCGGGGTCGCGTTAAAAAAGTGCGAGGGCGATCCGGACGTAAGCGCGGGCGAGGCTGTCGAGCGTGCGGATGGGCGCGTTGCAGTGCAAGCCGAGCAACGACAGAGCGATCAGGCTGAGCAGGGGCCTCATTCGTAGCGAAGCGAGGTCATGGGGGTAACACGGGATGCCTGGCGGGCGGGGTAGTAGCCGAAGAGAATTCCCACAGCCGCCGAAACCGCGAAGGAAAAGAGGATTGCCGGGATTGAGATAGAGGTGGACCATTGCACGACGCGTGCGACGGCGGTCGAGGCGCTGAGGCCGAGCGCAATGCCGAGAACGCCGCCCGTGAGCGAGAGCAGGACGGCCTCCAGGAGGAACTGCTGCATGACCTCGTCGGAGCGGGCACCCACGGCGCGGCGGATGCCTATTTCGCGGGTGCGCTCGGTAACGGAGAGCAGCATGATGTTCATGATGCCGATCCCGCCGACGATAAGGGACACCGCGGCGATAGACGCGAGCAGGACGGCCATGGTGCGCCCGGCTTGTTCGAGCGTTTTGCTGAGCTGCGCGAGGGTGACCTTGTCGAGGCCGTCGGCGTTGCCGACCATTGCGCGGCTGATGTCGGTGCGCATGCCGCCGCGGGCGATGGCGGCGCGCGCCTGGCTGGCAACGGTGAAGTCGTCGGGCAAGTTGCCGGTGAGGTGATGGCGGGCGCGGAGCTGTTCGCGGACGACCTTGGTCATGCGGGCGACGTCGCCGGTGGACTCGGTCGAAAGCGTAAGGGTGGCGAGGTGTGGGCGATTGTTGCGGCGCTGGGGGTAGCGGACGGGCAGATAGCCGGCGGCGAACTGCCCGTCGCCCGGAGCGCTGGGGACCATCCAGCTACCGCTTGCAATGATACCTACGACTTTGTACGGTTTGCCTCGCAGCTGGACCTGCTCGCCGACCGGGTTCTTTCCTCCGAAGAGTTTGTCCGCCACGATGCCGCCGAGCACGGCGACAGAATCGCCGCGTTGGTCCTCAGCCGGGGTAAAGAAGCGGCCGTGCGGGAAGATCCAGGCGCGGCGGATGGTGGGGAGCGAAGCCTGTTCACCGCGCACCTGAGTCAGCCAGGTTTCGTTGCCGAATGCGGCGGTGGCGTTCTCGTGCAAGCCGCCGGAGACGGCCTGGATGCCGGGCAGCGCGGCAAGCGCGGCGGCGTCGTCAAGCGAAAGCGTGGCCGCGCCGCCGAGGCCACCAAGGTTTTCGCCGTCGCGCTCCTTTTGCTGGATGGGATTGCTGCCGGGGTCGTTCTGCGGGAATTGGATGGATTGCATATGCGGCCGGGTTGGGCGCTGGGGAGACCAGGCGGCGGGTTCTTCGGCTTCGCCCTGGCTGGTCCACTGCTGTTGCATCTTGTAGTTCCCCGCGTTAACGAGGATGACGTTCATGCCCGCAGCGCGTACCTGGCCGAGGATGGAGGTCTCGGCACCCGTGCCGACGGCTATCATGACGAGCACCGTGCCGACGCCGATGGTCATGCCGAGGATGGTGAGGGCGGTTTGCAGGCGGTTGCGGCGCAGAGCGCGGAGGGCGATGAGGGAGCTTTTGCGGACGGACATCGGCTGACTCCGTCTACTCGAAGCGCAGGGCGTCGATGGGGTTCAGCCGGGCGGCGCGGCGGGCCGGATAGTAGCCGAAGAAGACGCCGGTAGCGGCGGCGACGCCAAACGACAGCACGACCGCGCCGAAGGAGACGCTCGCGGGCCATTGCAGAAGATACGTGATGGCGAGCGAGGCGACGAAGCCGAGCAGGATGCCGAGCACGCCGCCGGCCGCGCCGAGGGTCACGGCCTCGACGAGGAACTGCATGAGCACGTCTCGGGAGCGCGCGCCGACGGATCGGCGGATGCCGATCTCGCGGGTACGCTCGGGCACCGAGACGAGCATGATGTTCATGATGCCGATGCCGCCGACGATGAGCGAGATGGTGGCGATGGCGGCCAGCAGAGCGGTCATGGTTTGGCCCGCGCGGCTGAGGGTGCCGGACATCTCCTGCAGGTTGACCTGGTCCATCTGCGGCATGTTGGCCAGGATGAAGGCGGCGACGGAGGTGTTAAGGCCCTTGGTGAGGGCTTCGGAGGCCTGCGTCTTGACGGTGAAGTCGTCGGGGGTCGCGCCGCCCGCGCCCGCGCCTTGCAGGCCGCCCAGACCGAAGGCGCCGGAGGGTGCTTTGGTTGCAGCGCGGTCGAGGTGATGGCGCTCGCGCAACAGGGGAACGATGGCTTTCTGGATGTTTGAGGCATCGCCCGCCTGCTCCGCCGCGACGGTAACCATGTTAATGTTTGAAACGCCGAGCAGCTTTTGCAGGGTGGTGTATGGAACGATGGCCATGGCATTCTGGTCTTCGTCGTTGCTGGAGAAGAAGCCCTTGATGCGGAAGGTCTGGCCGTGAATTTGGATGTCCTCGCCGACGGGGTTCTCGCCGGGGAAAAGTTGATCGCGGAGGGCGGAGCCGATGACAGCGACGCTGTCGGCGTCGCGGATTTCGGACGATTTGAGGAAGCGGCCTTTTTCCAATGTCCAGTCGAACATCTTCGGGTAGTCCACATCGACGCCGTAGATCTGGCCGAAGTTGCGGTCAGCGTTGTGGTTGACCCAGGTGCGGAGGTGCAGCACGGCGGAGGCGTGGGCGACGCCGGGCAGTGCCTGGATGGCGGCGGCATCTTCGGCCGTGAGGGTATTGGCTGAGCCCATGCCGGTGGCGATGCGCGCCTCCTCGCCGCCCTTGGTAAAGTTGCCGGCGCGGACGAAGAGCAGCGTGGTCCCGGCGGACTTGACCTCGCTCGACACGCTCTGCTGCGCGCCGGTGCCGAGCGCGAACATGGTCAAAACGGCCGCGACCCCGATGGTCATGCCCAGCATGGCGAGGCCGGTGCGCAGCGGGTTTTTCTTCATCGCGGCGATGGCGATCTTGAGGCTTTTCGTCAGGATGCCGGTCATCTACTCGTACCTCAGCGAAGCGAGCGGCGGCACGCGGGAGGCTGCGCGCGCGGGATAGTAGCCGAAGAAGATGCCGACCGCGGTCGAGATGCCGAAGGCGAGCAGGATGGCGGTGGCCGGAACGGTGGTCGACCAGTGGGCCATGCGCGCGACGGAGATGGCGGCGATTGCGCCCACGAGCACACCGAGGATGCCGCCGCCGACGCTGAGGGTGACGGATTCGAGCAGGAACTGCGTCAGGACTTCGCGTTCCTGTGCGCCGACCGCGCGGCGGATGCCGATCTCGCGGGTACGCTCGGTGACGGAGAGCAGCATGATGTTCATGATGCCGATGCCGCCGACGATGAGCGAGACGGTGGCAATGGAGACGAGCAGCGCGGTCATGGTGCGGCTGGAGCGATCGAGCGACTTGCCGAGCTGATCGAGCGTGACCTTTTCAAGACCGGCGACGTTGCCGGTGACGGCGTGCGCGACCTCGGGCGTCATGCTGCCGCGCGTGAGGGCTTTGCCGGCCTGCGTGCCGACGGTGAAGTCGTCGGGTGCGTTGGGGCCGATGCCGTGCCGGACGCGCAGCAGGGAGGTGATGGTCTTCGACACGTGAGTGACATCGCCGGTCGAGACGGTGGTGACGGTGATGTCGTTGAGCTTGGAGAGGTTGAGCAGGTGCTGCATGGTAGTGACGGGGATGTAGGCGGCGTCGAACTGGTCGTCGCCTGCCTCGGGCGTGGTGAGCCAGCTGGAGCTGCTGACGACGCCGACGATTTTGAAGGTCTGCCGCCACAAGGTGACGCTTTTACCGACGGGATTGGCGTCGCCGAAGAGCTGTTTGGCGACGATGGCCCCGAGGACGACGACCTGCTCGTTGCTGTTCTGCTCGCCGCGCGAGAAGAAGCGGCCCTGGGGGAAGATCCAGGCGCGGCGAATGTAAGGCAGTGTGGTGTCGACGTTCTCGTGGACGCCTTCGGAGACGTACTGGACGCCGGAGATGCGGCGGATGGCGTCGGCGTCGGCGATGGTGAGGGTGGCGGCCGCGCCGAGACCGGCCTCGGAGTCGCCGAGCCGCTGGCGGGCTGTGGGATGGTCGTGGACCGCGAAGGGGTCGTCCTCTGGATGGAAGTAGGCGAGGGTGAGGCGCGGTTTGCTCGACGCGAGGCGGCCGTACTCGATGGCGTCGTCCGGCGGAGCGGCGCGCTGGGCCTGGTAGTTGCCGGCGGTGACGAGCAGCATGTTCATGCCGGCCGCGCGGACCTGGTCCTGGATGGCCTGCTGCGCGCCAGTGCCGAGCGCAATCATCGTCAGCACGGTGGCCACGCCGACCGTCATGCCGAGCATGGTCAGGGCGGACTGCAGCTTGTTACGCTGGAGCGCCTTGACGGCGATGCTGAAGCTGGTTTGAAACGACACTAGATGGCCGCCGCTTCCGTCTCATGGGCACCGACGCGCAATCGCTCATTGGGCACGTCGGAGACGATGTTGCCGTCGCGGAAGGCGATAATGCGGGAGCCGTACTCGGCCACCTCCATCTCATGCGTGATAAGGACAATGGTGATGCCGCGATCGCGCTGTAGGCGCTGGAAGATGCCCATCACTTCAAGGCTGGTCTGGGTGTCGAGGTTGCCGGTTGGCTCGTCGGCAAGCAGGATGGATGGGTTGTTGAGCAGCGCGCGGGCGATGGCGACGCGCTGCTGCTGGCCGCCGGAGAGCTGGTTGGTATGGTGTTCCCAGCGGCTTTCGAGGCCTACAGCGGCGAGGGCCTCCATGGCGCGCCGGCGGCGGACCTTGGCGGAGAGATCGGTTTTGCCGTAGAGCAGGGGAAGTTCGACGTTCTCGAGGGCGGAGGTGCGGGTGAGCAGGTTGAAGCCCTGGAAGACGAAGCCGATCTGCCGGTTACGGACGAGCGAGACCTCGTCGTCCGAAAGGTGCGAGACGTCCTTGCCGTCGAGCAAGTATTGCCCGCTGGTGGGCTGGTCGAGGCAGCCAAGGATGTGCATCAGGGTGGATTTACCCGAGCCGGAGGGTCCAATGACAGAGACGAATTCGCCACGCGCAATGTCGAGCGAGATGGAACGCAGGGCGTGGACGGAGTGTTCGCCAAGCTGGTAAGTCTTGCTCAGGTTCCGGACCGAGATGACATTGTCCATCGAGTCTTTACCTCAAGTGCGGGATGAATGCAGAGACGGAGGTGACCGGAGCAAGGTTTCGGCTATTTGGCTTGTGTTTTGGGTTTCGGGGGCGTTGTGGTGGTCTGCGCGTACTCCCAGATTGCTGCGGCTACAATTTTCTCCGCTCCGGCCAGCC
>CAXTWP010000202.1:0-844 GCA_964247945.1 uncultured Acidobacteriaceae bacterium
CCCGTCTCTCCGTCCAGGATCGCGTCCGGCACACCTCCGGCGCGCCCGCCCACCTCTGGCTTGCCACACGCTCCGGCCTCGAGAAACACCAGGCCAAACCCCTCTGTGTCCCCGGTCGCCGTCTCGCGGTTCGGCATCGCATACACGTCCGCCGTGCGATAGAAGGCGACGACTTCCCTTGCCGCGGCCGCGCCCGCAAACACCACGTTTTCGCCCAATCCAAGCTCATGGGCTAACCCCTTTAGCCGCGCTTCATCGGCACCGGACCCCACCAGCAACAGCCTCGTCTCCGGTACCGTCTGCAATATCAACGGCATCGCGCGCAACAGCATGTCCTGTCCCTTGCGCTCATCCAGCCGAGCCAGACACAGCAGCACCCGCTTGCCCGTTAGGCCGTATCGCCTTTCGATCACCGCGTCCTTGTCTCCCGGTGTAAACCGTTCCTCATCCACGCCGTTATGGATCAGGTGGATCTTGCCGGCTTCAACACCGCAAGCAAGCGCCCGCTCTCCCGTAAACGTACTGACTACCATCACGGCGTCGGCCGCTCGCAGCGCCGCATGCTTGAGGTGGTCGATCCTTCGCTTCACTGGGCCGCCCGCAACCTCTTCTCCATGCAGGTAGAACACCACATTCAGCGCTGGGTAGCGTCGCCGCAACATCGCCGCCACCCAGTAGCTGGCCAACGTGTTGATGCACACAACCTCCACCGGGTGCCGCTTCAGGTAACGCGCGATCGACCGCCCGGCTCGCCGCCGTGTCCACGCCACGTTCCATGCAAACTGCAGCGGGCCGCGCAGCTTGCCCGGCATGTCGATGAACCGGACCTGCCGCGCGACCCCGG
>CAXTWP010000202.1:854-4513 GCA_964247945.1 uncultured Acidobacteriaceae bacterium
CCTGCACCCGATGCATTGGGAACGAAAACCGGCTGTCGTACTCGGCCCAGTCGTTTACCGGCGCCGAGCCGGCTTGCGTCTTGGGCGCAACCACGGTCACCTGCTTCGGCAGATGCGCCGCCAACGCCTCCGCCACCGCGCACGCTCCGCCAATCTCCGGCGCAAATAAGTTCGTCACCAGCAGAATACGCGGCGAAGGGAGCTCTCGCTCACTCACGGCCCGCACCCGCCAACTGCATCCCTTCCCGAAGCCGGTAAACCTTCAAATCCCCGTAGTACGGATCGACCACCTCGGCCGCCAGGTCGCTGCGCGCCTCCAGCTCATCCATCTCGCGGTTCAAGTCCTGGTAGAAACCCTTCTCGCCAAATACATCCGGGCTCGTCATCATCCGGTCCCCGGCAATGAAGTACCGCACATGATCCTCCTGGGCCGCCATCGCCGGCTCAGTCCGCTCGTAGGAGATGAACGGCCGGTCGTGGAACGCCAGCCAGAAGGTAATCGTTCCGTACACCGGCTCGTCGGCGGGAATCACGGCCCGCAACTCCTGCGTCAACCTTGTAAAGTTCGCTGTCCGCGCCGCCCGCAGCAGCAACAGGTTGGCGCCGAACTGCGCCACCACCGCCAGCCCAGCCATCGCCAGCAACGTCTTGTGCAGCAGCTGTCGCTCCCGAGCTGCCGCAATCGCCGCGCCGATTGCCATGGCAAATACCGGCGCAAGCAGCGCCAGATACCGCGACGACTTGAACACCATAAACACCAGCCACGCCATCGTCGGCAGCAGCAACAACAGCTCCACGTAGAACCAGCTGCGCCGAAATTGCCACAGGAGGTAACAGGCAAACAGGAACAGCAGCGGGATCGGCAGCCTTGCCGGAATCGATTCCAGCCCGTGCCCATGCAGCATCTTCAGACCGATCAGGTCCGCGTATCTGCGCTTCTCCTCGAACAGCCGCGACAGCAGCGAAGTGTTGCCGGCCCGTGAGAGGAACTCGTGAGCAAACGCCTGCCGGCCCAGCGGCGCACGCACGATCCAGGCCACATAGGGCGCAAGTCCCGCCGCCACGCCGCCCACATATAGGAACGTTCCCGGCAGCCAAAAGCGCCGGGTTCGCAGGTCGAGCGCCAGCGCCAGCGCTCCGAAGCTGCACATGTAGCCCGCCACCGTCACGTGGAACATGGCGGCCATCGCCATCAGGAGCCCGCACAGAAATGACCATGCCACCGCGCCGCGATCCGCGTACCGCTTCATCGCCGCCATCGCCATCACGATGGCCATCGTCATCAGCGCCTCCGGACGCGCCGTCCGCGAAGTCAGGACCATCAGGTTGTCCGTCGCGACCAGCAAAGCCGCCACCGCCGCCGCCTCGCTCCCAAACAACGCCCGCATCAGCAGGAATGTCATCAGCACCACGCTAAAGCCTGCCAGCACCGAGCCCAGTCGCGCCTCGCTCGCGCCCACGCCTAACAGCCTGAACATCCCGCCAATGACCAGCGGCGTTCCCGGGGGTTTCGCCGCGAAGTGGTTCTCGATATCGTTTGGTCCAATCGCCGGGTCCGCGATCCCATGCCCCTGCGCGATCGAAAATCCCGTCCCCGCGTACCAGCTCTCATCGGTCACCCAACGGTAGGAGAGAAATGGAAGCGTCTGCAGGAGGAACAGCAGCAGCGCCGCGTACAGCCAAGCGGATTGCAACCCGAACGGCGCGCCCAATATCTCCCGCTTCGCTTCACCGCGCTTCAGGCCGGCGGGGTGGGCAAACACGCGAACCTCACTCATGCTGATCTCCCTCCCTAGGGTAAACACTTCATAGAGGCAGCGGAGCGAAAGCCGCGAAGCTTCTACTCCTTGCACCCCATTCCGGTATACTCGCCACGAACCGGACACCTGTTCCGAATCCGAAAGATACGCGTTACACACTGGCGCAAACAGCAGGGCTACTCCGGCACTACGCTTCTCCATCGGCGAAGATAACTGTATTGCTTAGAGAGCAAGGACGAATGGCACCTATGAGAACGAATAAGCAAACGCTTTGGCTCGTGGCATTCTTTGCCATCATGATCATCGGCTATCGCGTCTGGAGAAAGCTTCCGCCCTACGAGCGCGGCCTTCACGCCGCGGACGCTTCCGTCGTCGAAGCTTCCGGCACAGCTCCCCACATTGAGCGCTGCCCCGTCTTCCCCGCCGACAACGTCTGGAACACCCCCATCGACAAACTCGCTAAGGACCAGCACTCCGACGCCTACGTAGCCGGCATCGGCCCCCAGCAGAAGATGCACCCCGACTTCGCCGCCAACCTCACCTATGGCGTTCCCTTCACTGACATGCCTCCAGGCACCCGCCCTGTCGAAGTCTCTTTTGAGTATGCGGACGAGAGCGACGCCGGTAGGTACCCAATCCCGCGCGACGTTCCCATCGAGGGCGACGGCAAGGGCGATGCGCACGTCATCGTAATCGACCAGCAACGCTGCATCCTGTATGAGCTCTATAACGCCCACCCCAAAGGCGACAGCTGGACAGCCGGTTCAGGTGCCATCTTCGATCTCAAGAGCAACACCCTCCGGCCCACCGATAAGACCTCCGCGGACGCCGCCGGCCTGCCCATATTTCCCGGTCTCGTCCGCTACGACGAAGTCGCCGCCGGCGAGATCGCCCACGCCCTCCGCTTTACCCTTCCCCGCACCCAGAACAGCTACATCTGGCCCGCACGCCATCACGCCGGCCGCCCCGGCGATAACCTGCCCCCCATGGGCATGCGCTTCCGCCTCCGCGCCGGCTTCGACATCTCCCACTTTTCGCTGTCGAACCGTATCATTCTCAACGCGCTCAAGCGGTATGGCATGTTCCTGGCCGACAACGGCAGTCCCATGTATCTCAGCGGCGTTCCCGACAAGCGCTGGGACGACAGCGACCTGCGCCATCTCAATCAGGTCACCGCTGCTGACTTCGAAGCCGTCGATGAGTCCGAACTCGAAAGCCAGCCCAATTCCGGCCAGGTAGCTACGCGCTTCCGCCGCTGACCACATGGCGGTTTGACTTACCGAGGACAGGCAGCAAATCTGATTGACCGTTGTGGACGCTCATTTTTTGGGGATACCCCATCGTAAATCCATTTGAATGTTTGACTTAGCCTCGACAGGCTGGGTAAATATATCATTCTGAAGAGGTTACCGGCAAATATCTGAGAGATAAGCGTTTACGCGGCAAGATGCGCTACAGGGTATCTATCTCCGCAACGGCGGGTGTGGCAAACGCAATCAGCTTCATGAACCCTCGTCCGGCTACCCCCGGCAACCGCCGCCCGATAGGCGTAAGCCGCCCCCTATCCGAAGCCTCCAGCCCCCGGAACACGCGCACCAGCAGCATATACAGAGGGATCGCCGCCACCACGGCCAGCAAAAGTCCGAACAGCCCAGGCACTAGGCGAACAATCCCCGCTGCCACCGCCGCCATCCCCGAAGCCGCGCAGGCAAGCTGGACCGCTGTCCGCGCCGGAAAGTGAAACGCAAAGCTCTGCCGCGCCGCCCGCCACAGCACCGCGATTCCAAAGGTCTGCGCCAGGCCATTTGCCCACGCCGCGCCGACCGCCCCAAAATGCGGGATCAGCGCCGCGTCGAGCGCAATGTTGAGAACGCCCGTAATCCCCAGCCAGGTAAAAAT
>CAXTWP010000202.1:4523-5550 GCA_964247945.1 uncultured Acidobacteriaceae bacterium
GCCTTCAGCAGCACGTTCGGCAGCTCCTCTGCCGCGCGCGGCACCGCCAGCAGCGCCGCGATCATCATCACCGGGATCGCCTCCACATACTTCGCACCGTAGGCCAGCCGCATTGCCCGGCCGGCAATCGCCATGGCTCCCAAATGCACCGGCAGAACCAGAAACAGGAGATAGCGCACACTGTTCCGCATGAGGCTGTCCACCCGCCCCGGGTCGCGCGACGATTCCACCATCATCGTCATGCCTGTCGCGCTGCCGAACGTCCGCGGAATCGACAGCAGATTATTCGCCAGACTGAAGCTGATGGAATAAAATGCGATCTGCTCCAGTGTCGAGAACGCCTTGAGAAACACCATCTCCGACCGGTCCCAGACCACCGTCATCAGCAGCTGAATCCCAATCGCCTGTAAGCAGAACCGACGTATCCGCCCCACGATCTCGCGGTCGAGCAGGTCGAGCGGCATAGCCGCTAACCGCCGGTGCAGCGGTATCGTCCGCATCACCACCTCGACCGTACGTCCGATCAGTGTTGCCGATGCTACCCCCACCAGGTCCCAGTGCAGCCGCACCGTCAGCCCAATTACCAGCCCATACGACAGCAGGTAGCCGAACGCGCTGAGCGTGTTCTTTGAGGCGTCCTCGAACGCATTGTTCGCCTCCGCCGGCACCCACGACATGATCCCCGGAATAATCGACACGATCAGAATGCAGGAGATCAGCCGATAGGAGCTGTCGCCGAACAGCAGCACCGCCGCCACCCCCAGCCCGGCGATCAGCACCGAACCCAACAGCTGGAACCTGTACGCCAGGTGGTACACCGCCCGCGCCGTCCCCGGCCGTTCCAGTGCCAGAAACTCTGACATGTACTTGCGCGTCGCCCCCGCCAGCCCCACGCCGCTGGTCCGCGTCACCACGGCCACAAAAAAATTGATGAAGCTGTAGTATCCCATCTTCTGCGGCCCGAGATACCGCGCCACCGCGATCGACGCCGTCAGGAAGACGACGGTTTCGATCATCGCCTCCAGGC
>CAXTWP010000203.1:0-1138 GCA_964247945.1 uncultured Acidobacteriaceae bacterium
CAACATCGTGGCGACACACGTTGTCCGGAAGGTGGCGTTGTAGACCGGGTCGGCGGCGAGGCGAGCTTCGGCTGCGGGGTCGGGTGGAGTTTTGAGGATGGCGCGGATGTCGGCCGCCTTCCGGCCGGGCTCGTGCTTGGCGGTCTCATCGAGGTATGCGCGGGTGACGGCGTTCAACTCAAACGGGAACGGGGACTTTTCCAGCTTTCCCAGAGCGTCGGCGACGTGGTAGATGGCGTTGTCGGGGATGGGGAGGGAGCTGTGGCCTCCGGGGTTGGTGGCGGTCAGCTCGAAGTCGGCGTAGAGCTTTTCGGTGGCCTCGACGCCCATGCGGACGGGCTTGCCGGCGTCGGTCTCGACGCCGCCGGAATCGGGGTTGAGGGCGAACTCGGCGTCGATGAGGTCGCGATGGTTCTTGAGCAGCCAGTCGACACCATTCGAGCTGCCGCCCTCCTCGTCCGCCGTGAGGGCGAGGATGAGATCGCGGTCAGGTACGTAGCCCTCGCGCTTGAGCCGGATGAAGTCCGCGACGACGATGGCGTCCGACTCCTTCATGTCCTGGGTGCCGCGCCCGTAGAAGTAGCCGTCCTTCTCGACGAACTGAAAGGGGTCGGTAGACCAGTCCTCGCGGCGAGCCTCGACCACGTCGATGTGGCCGATGATGAGAATCGGCTTGAGGGCAGAGCCGGGCTTGCCGCGATAGCGCGCGACCAGGTTGCACTTCCGGTCGTTCGGGCCGAGAACCTGAAGGTCGTCGGCTGGAAAGCCCGCGTCGAGCAGGCGTTGCCGCATGGCTTCGGCGGCGACGGTGGTGCTGCCGACCGAGTCGGTGGTGTTGATCTCGATGAGCTGCTTGAAGAGGTCATGAGCGAGCCGGCGGTCGGCTGGGGCGACGAGCGGCATCTGCTGCGCCGGAAGCAAAGGAGCGGCGAGCACCGCGGTCAGCGCGAGGGCACGAAGAAAGCTTTGGGTCACGGGTGATCCTCTGTGAGACGGTTGGCTCCTATGGTCGCATAGCGAACGGCTGTGCCGAAACTGCACAGAAGGCGTCAAAACTGTGGCGAGGCAGATACAACGAGTCGTCGCCACTTTGCAGCACCGGAGCGGAGGCATACACTAACAGTAAGCAGATAGATGC
>CAXTWP010000203.1:1148-5544 GCA_964247945.1 uncultured Acidobacteriaceae bacterium
GGGTATATCGGGACATGTTTGCCCAGAACGAGGATCGGTCTGGCTGGAACAAGGCTGTTGCGGCACCCTGGGCGTGGCGACGGCTCGGTTGAAAGGGGGAACAGTGTTCGAACGGTATACAGAGAAGGCACGGCGAGTGATCTTTTTCGCGCGGTATGAGGCCAGTCAGTTTGGGTCCCCTTACATTGAAACCGAACACCTGTTGTTGGGCCTGCTGCGGGAAGACAAGGCGCTGACCAACCGCTTTCTGCGGTCGCACGCGTCGGTGGAGTCAATCCGCAAGCAGATTGAAGGACATACAACGATCCGGGAGAAGGTATCGACTTCGGTCGACCTGCCGCTCTCGAACGAGTGCAAGCGGGTGCTTGCCTATGCGGCGGAGGAGGCGGAGCGGCTCTCGCACAAGCACATCGGCACGGAGCACCTGCTGCTCGGCCTTTTACGTGAGGAGAAGTGCTTCGCGGCGGAGATCCTGACCGAGCGCGGACTTCGGCTGCCTGCTATCCGCGAAGAGTTGCAGCGGACCACGCAAGAGAAGGCGCCGGCGGCTCAGGCGGGCAGCGGCAAGGGGCAGCGGCCGGAGCAGTCGATGCTGGCGGAGTTCTCGCGCGATCTGACGCAGTCGGCCATGGACCAGCAGCTCGATCCGCTGGTGGGGCGCGATACGGAGGTAGATCGGGTGATCCAGATCCTCTGCCGCCGCACCAAGAACAATCCGGTGCTGATCGGGGAGCCGGGAGTCGGTAAAACTGCGATCGTTGAGGGATTGGCGCAGAAGATCGCCGACGGCGAGGTGCCGAGCTTTCTGGCGGACAAGCGCGTTCTGGCGCTCGATCTTTCATTGATCGTTGCAGGGACCAAGTATCGCGGCCAGTTTGAGGAGCGGCTGAAAACGATCATGAAGGAACTGATGGAGAACCAGAACTCCATTGTGTTTATCGACGAGCTGCATACGCTGGTGGGGGCGGGTTCGGCCGAGGGTTCGCTCGACGCCGCGAACATCCTAAAACCAGCGCTGAGCAGGGGCGAGATCCAGTGCATCGGCGCGACGACGCCGGCCGAATACCGGAAGTCGATCGAGAAAGACAGGTCGCTGGAACGGCGCTTCCAGGCGGTCAAGGTGCCGCCGCCGAACGAGGAAGATGCCATCAAGATCATCATGGGCATCAAGGATAAGTACGAGAAGTTCCATGCCGTCAGCTACACCGACGATGCGATCACCTTCTCGGTTTCGCACTCGAGCCGCTACATCCCCGACCGCTTTTTGCCCGACAAGGCCATCGACCTGATCGATGAGGCGGGGGCGCGCGTCAAGCTCCGTCAGACCTCGTTGCCCGAGGAACTCACCGAGGTCCAGAAGCGTATCAAGTTCATCGTGCACCGGATGGAGAACGCGATCGCGAACCATGAGTTCGAGAAAGCGCGCTTCTACTCGGACGAGGAGCGCAAGGAGCGGGAGAACCTTCGCGCCCTGCGCGACAAATACCATCTTGACGATTCCTCTGCAGGCATCGTAACCCGCGAGGACATTGAGGATGTGGTCAGCCGCTGGACCGGTGTACCGATCACTTCGCTCAAAGAAGAAGAGACGCAGCGGCTGCTGCGGGTGGAGGAAGAGCTGCACAAGCGCGTCATTTCGCAGGATAAGGCGATCTCCGCTCTATCCCGTGCCATCCGGCGGTCGCGCGCGGGCCTTAAGAACCCGGCCAGGCCGATCGGCAGCTTCCTGTTCCTTGGACCTACGGGCGTCGGCAAGACGGAGATGGCGCGGACGCTGGCGCAGTTCCTCTTCGGCTCGGAGAAGGCGCTGATCCGCTTTGATATGTCGGAGTTCATGGAGAAACATTCGGTCTCGAAGCTGATCGGTTCGCCTCCGGGCTACGTCGGCTACGAGGAGGGCGGGCAGCTCACCGAACGTGTTAAGCGCAATCCCTACTCCATTGTGCTGCTCGACGAGATCGAGAAGGCTCATCCGGATGTCTTCAACCTGCTGCTGCAAGTATTCGAAGACGGGCAGCTTACCGACGGACTGGGCAACATCGTCGACTACAAGAACACGATCATCATCATGACCTCGAACATCGGGGCCAAGCACCTGATGAAGCAGCAGGGCCTCGGCTTCCAGTCGGAGCGCGAGAACATGGTGCTCGAAAAGATGGAAGAGCTGGTTCGGGGCGAGGTGAAGCGCACCTTCAACCCGGAGTTCCTCAACCGCCTGGATGAGATCATCATCTTTACGTCGCTGATCGAATCCGACTTGATGCAGATCCTCGAGTTGCTGGTCCAGCAGCTCAACACCAACCTCGTCCACAAGGCCATCACCATCTCGGTGACCGACGACGCCAAGCGCTGGATACTGGAAAAGACGGCCGCGGATCGGACTTATGGAGCGCGGCCGCTGCGGCGAGCATTGCAGCGGTACATCGAGGACACGTTGTCCGAGGCACTGATCGGCGGCGGCATCGCCGTGCGAACGGACTTCTTCGAGGGTTACATGGAGAACAATCTGCTTTTCTATCGTCCGATCGCGTCGGAGGGCGAAGAGAAGCTCGCTGGGCTGGCGTTGACCACCGTCTAGCCGATTATGCCTTCAACAACCAGAGGCACCCAAACTGGGTGCCTCTGGTTGTTGCTTTATACATAGCTAGGTAGTTTGCCCTGGTGGAGGACGGGAAGCGCAGTCGTGGAACGCGCTTCAACACCCCTATCCGAGGCCATCTTTCTTGGCACGTATAACAAATCAAATGGCTTAGCGCAAGCACACGCCGTATATATTTGATTTCAGGTAGTTTATGGGCAAGTGTTTCATTCCATTCGGCTTATAGCGGCTTGCATGATGGCTAGGCATCTCGAGCCAACCCGACTTTTGCTTTAGAACAGTTGGAGAGGTCTGGTGCCGTTCCAGCAAGCTCGGTGACTTTGGCGACCGATTGTTTCATGACCTGTTGCGTCTGGGTGCTGAGCCGCTCGGCCTGGCCCTTGAGGTAGTCGCCCGCGTCCTCGATGTAGTCGGCGGCATCGTCAAAGCCTTTGCCGATCTGCTTGCGGGTCCTGGCTCCGGACTGTGGGGCGAACAGGAGAGCAAGGCCTGCGCCCAATGCGCCGCCGATTCCCAAAGCAAACCAGAGATACTTCTTGTCCATGCGACTCACCTCATCAAACAGGGTAGAAACTCTTGGAACTTACGATGAGAGTAACTCACGCGGGTAAGGGTTGGTTGTCAGCTCATGAGCTAGATTCCCGCAAGCTCCCGCGCGCGGACGAAGATGCGGGTGAACATCAAACGGTCGAGCCGGCCCGTGTTGGTGTTTCTTAGTGAAGGGTGATAGCTACCTAGCAGTCGCAACCCGTTCGGCAGGAGATACTCCGCGCCGTGGCCGAAGGCAAACGCCGACCGCCGGGCAATGACGCCGGTCTGGAGCAGATACATGAGGTAACCATCCCAGGCGATCCTGCCCAGGCCGACCACGACACGCAGCCTGGTGAGCGCGTCGACCTCGGCGGCAAAGTGGACGCTACAGTTGCGCAGTTCCTGCGGGAGCGGCTTGTCGCCGGGCGGAGCGCAACGGACGACCGAGGCGATCCAGGCATGGCGCAGCTTCAGGCCGTCGTCGCGGGAGACGGCGGTGGGCTTGTTGGCGAAGCCGGTCTCATGGAGCACGGGATACATGAAGTTCCCGGCACCGTCGCCGGTGAAGGGACGTCCAGTGCGGTTGGCCCCGTGCGCACCCGGCGCGAGGCCGACGATCAGCACCCGCGCGCTTGGGTCGCCGAAGCCGGGCACGGGACGGCCCCAATAAATGTGATCCCGGTAGGCGCGGCGACGGGTCTCGGCGATGCCGGCGCAGTACTGGCGGAGTCGCGGGCACAGTTTGCAATGGACGATGGCGGCGCGGGCGGGGCTGCCGAGGTCTGTACCTGGAAGCAACTGATGCGAGGTCGTAAGCGGCATGGCCGCAACGATTTTAGCAGCGCATGAAGCGTAGGATTTACAAGTTGGAAGTTTGCGCGAGGGAGCCGCTTTGGAAGAGACACGCATCAGCCGCATGTACCTCAATCTGGTCACGCGAGCTTTGGGAAAGGGCGGGGCAAGCCTGCTGCGCTCGCCTGTCGCATGGATGGCGCTGGCGGTGCTGGCGCTGGTGGGCGTGGGCGTGGGCGTGCACCAGCGGGGGCATGACGAAAGTGCGACCGAGAAGCGCGGCGGAGCTGCCATTGCGAGCGACACTGAGACACCGCAGCCGGGAGGGCAAGCGCCCATCGTGCTCACCCGTTCACAGCAGCCGGGCGCTTTCATGCCGGAGTTCCTTTCGGCCACGCTGCTGCCGGGGCGCGGGATGAACGTGCTGCAGATCACGGCGTTCTTGCCGGGTAAGGGCGTGGTGTCGCTGTTGGC
>CAXTWP010000204.1:0-5543 GCA_964247945.1 uncultured Acidobacteriaceae bacterium
GCACAATGCGGCCCATCTCCGGCGGAATGTCTTCGATGTGGTGTGTAATGAGGATGATCCCGGTCCCTTGCTGGGCCAGCCGCCGCAGCAGTTCTCGCAGGTCGCGCTGCGCGGCAAGGTCGAGCGCGTTTGAAGGCTCGTCAAGCAGCAGCATATTGCTTGAGGCCACAAGCGCGCGGCCAATCATGATGCGCCGCTGCTGGCCAGCGGACATCTCGCCCACCAATTTGTCTCGAAGGCTGACAGCGTCGACCTGCTCCAGCATGGCCTCCCCGCGCTCTCGCATATCCCGCGTCACGGTAAGGTTTGGCCAGAGCGTGCTGCTCGAAAAAAAGCCTGAAAGAATCGCGTCCAGACCGGTCGTCCGCAGCGTTGGTTTGCCCGGAAGTTCCGGCGAAACGACCCCCAACCGCTTCTTCAGCTCGGTAAGGTCCCAGCGTTCCCGGCCAAAGATGCTCACGCGGGTGCCGGGCAGCGCCAGCGGGTAGCACTCGCACGTCATGGTCTTAATGAGCGTGGACTTGCCGCAGCCGTTCGGCCCGAGCACCGCAAGGAGTTCACCGCTGTCGATGGCAAGATTGATGTCATGGAGGACGACCGTCTCGCCACGCGCGACATGGACATGTTCCAACCGCAGAAATGGAGGCATAGAGCCTCTTCAGCATAGCGCGACCGGTTGTATGCTCGCAGAAAAGCAGATTACCAAAGTAGATAGCAACTTATATGTCAGAATAGTTCTCTGAAATCTAAGTTGATCGCTTCATCTCCTTTCGCTCGGCTCGCTCAAGCCAAGGTGACTCGATCCAGTTCCTGAACGCACCCGTTCAGACCGGAGCGAACTTGAGCACCTCGACCGTTCGAAATACCGTGAGCCAGCCCGCCACGCTGAGGCCTGTCGACTCTCGGCCGCTACCTATGGATACCGAGCGCATGCGTTCGGCCGTATCGCGACTGTTCAACTGGTATCGCAATGCCGTTTCCGCGCCGGCGACGGATAAAGAAAAGGAAGAGTGGCAGCAGGACTCCTTCTAAAGACCTCGCAAGACCGACCCTACCAGACCGCCCACCACACCGCTTTCCGTGTTCTGCTGTACGCGCTCCGTGCGCATATACTCCTGTAACTGGTGCGCCAAGCGGGAGATCGGCAGCGTCTGCAGCCAGACGCGGCCTGGCCCCGTCAGCGCCGCCAGAAAGATGCCGTCTCCGCCGAAGATCATATTGCGCAGGCCAGGAATCCGAGTGATTTGGAAGGAGACGCTGGTCTGGAACGCTCCTACATGGCCGGGATGGACGCGCAGCGTCTCGCCCGCGACCAGGTCCTTGACGATCACCTCTCCCGAAAGTTCCAGCCACGCCATACCCTGGCCGCTGATCTTCTGTAGCAGAAATCCATCGCCACCGAAGATGCCAGCCCCGAGCGACTGCTGAAAGCCGACGCCAAGGTTGACGGCCGCGGTCGCGCAGAGGAATCCATGCCGATGGACCAGGTACTCGTGGTACGGCCCAACTTCGACCGGAACGATGTGGCCGGGCACGCGGGTGGCAAAGGCCACCTCTCCCGGCGCGCCCATAGCGCGGTACTCGGTCATAAAGAGGGAGCCGCCCCCGGCGACGCGCTTGATTGCCCCAAAGAAGCCTCCGCCGCCACCCATCTGCGTGTGCGTGGTCATCTGGATGGAGGCGGTCATCCAAGAGAGTTCCCCTGCCTCGGAGATGATGGCGTCATTGTGTCCTAGAGCAAACTCGAGGACGGGCATGGTGGTGCCGAGAATGCGGCTCTGCATATTGCGCTCCCTAGACTTAGCAGAACTGAGCTCCGAGCTTCATCCGCAGTATATTCAGGCACCAAAGGCTCGACAAGCACCTTCTCTCAACGTACGGTGAAGTCTTAGCTCCGGACGGTCTGACTCATCTTGCTGATAGAAAAGGTCGATAGGTGCCGGACCTTTCCCGCCACTCCTATCCAAAGTAGATTGGGGAGGTCAATACTCACAAGATAGATACAGTCATAACAATATGAAAGGTTTCACGGCTTGACACGTTTGCCGGATTAGCGGATCTCGATGTCCCCCGAGCCGGTGCCGGCGCGGAGGGTGGGACCGCCGCCGTTGACGGTGCCGCGGACGTGGTGCTTGTCGAGGGAGCCGACGAGGGTGAGGGGCTGGTCGGTGTGGACGGTGCCGGAGCCGGTGGTGGCGTCGAGGTTGAAGTGGGCGGAGTGACCGAGGTCCATGCGGATGTTGCCGGAGCCAGTCTCGAGCTTCCAGTCGGCGGAGGGGTTGCCGGCGATGTCGATGTTGCCGGAGCCGGTGCCTGCGCGAAGGCCGCCGAGGACGCCCGTGAGGTGGACGTTGCCGGAGCCAGTCTGCGCGCGAACGTCGCCGGTGGCGGTCTCCTGGAGGCGGATGTCGCCGGAGCCAGTGTCGAGGTTGGCGATGCCGTGGATGTTGTGAGCAGTGATGTTGCCGGAGCCGGTGCTGGCCTTAAGGCTTGCGCCGACATCCTCGACCTGAACGTCGCCGGAGCCGCTGCCGGCGGTGATGGCCGAGGCGCGGGGGAGGGTGATGTCGAAGTCGATGGAGATGTTGCGGTAGAGGTCGTCCTGGTGGCGCTGGCCGATGGTGATGTCGTTGCCGGACTGCTGGATGGGCGGGTTGGCGGCGATCTGGTTGATCCGGGCCTCGACGTCGGAGGCACTGCCGCCGAACCAACCGTTGTTGCCGCTCTTGATGTGGGCGGTGATGTGGACCTGGTTGTCGGAGCCGGGATGGAGGTGGATGTTGCCGGAGCCGGTGTTGACGCTTACGTTGGGGGTGGAGGAGGTGTTAAGGGTGCGGTCGACGGTCTTCTCGGCGGCGTAGGCGGCGGTTGTGAGGGAGAGAAGGAGGATAGCGGTTTTCATGGAGTGACTCCTTTGTGGCGGGCCTTCAGCCCTTGGATTGTTGTTGTCATGTGTACCTAGGCCTTCGGCCTAGGCTGATATGTTGCCGGGCTTTTGGCCCTTGTAGCATTGCGGTCTGTATACGAGTGCAAACGCAGATTCCCTTCGGGAATGACAAACAAGAAGTGCAAGAGGAAGTGCACATGCAACGGCAAGGGCGAGAAGCAGATTCCCTTCGTGAATGACAAAAAAAGGCAAGTGCAACAGCAAGATCTACGGCTATTGCTGGAGGATGACGGTGTCGCCGGATTTGAGACCGGCGAGGACTTCGGTGCGGGTGCCGTTGGAGATGCCGGCCTGGATGGAGACGCTGCGGCGGCCTGTTTTTTGCTTGGGGTCGGGGACCTGGACGCTGGCCTTGCGGTCCTTGTCGTAGACGACGGCCTGCTCGGGAACGGTGAGAACGGCTTTGTGCTCTTCGAGGAGTATCTCTGCGTTGGCGGTCATGTTGGCCTTGAGCTCGCCGCCGGGGTTGTCGATGGAAACGCGGACCTCGAAGGTGGTGACGTTATCTTTCTCGACGCCGAGGGGGGCGATGCGGGTGACTTTGCCGGAGAAGGTCTTGTCCTTGAAGCTCTCTACCTTGATGCGGGCGGGCTGGCCGAGGTAGACCTTGCCGATGTCGGACTCGTCGACCTTGCCCTGAACGTAGACCTGGTGGATGTCGCCGATGGTCATCACCAGAGTAGCGGTGGAGCCGAGGACGAGGATGGAGGAGACGGCGTCGCCCTTTTCCACGTCGCGGGAGAGGATGACACCGTCCATGGGCGACTGGATGACGGTGTAGGAGAGCTGCTCTTCCAGCTGGCGGAGCGAGGCCTGCGCCTGGGCGACCTGGGCCTGGGCCTGCTGGAGCTTGGAGCGGTCTACGGTGATCTGGGCGACGGCCTTATCGCGGGTGTTGGCGGCGGCGAGATACTTCTGCTGGGCGTCGTCGAGAGCCTGCTGGGAGACGACGCCGTCCCTGGACATCTCGACGGCGCGGTTGTAGGTGTGCTGGTACATGGGCAGGTCGGGGGCCTCGGCGGCGACCTTGTCGTAGTCGATGGCGGCGATGGCGGCCTTGGCGTTGGATTCGGCGGCGGTAAGCTGGGCTCGCTGGGCGGCCACCTGGGCGAGGATCTCCACTTGGTCGAGCTGGGCGAGCTGCTCACCCTTGTGGACGTTGGCGTTGATGTCGACGTTGAGCCCCGTGACGATGCCGGAAGCCTTGGACTTGACCTCAACCTTGGTAATGGGCTGGACCTTGCCGGTGGCGACGACGGAGCGGGCGATGTCGCCCTTTTCGGCCTTGGCAAGCTGGGAGGGTTCGAGCTTGGGCGCGCCGCTGGTGGCGGCGTAAACGACCCCGCCGACGACGGCGAGGAGCAGGACGGCGAGGCCGATCCAGAGGTAGAGATTGCGTTTGCCTTTGCGCTGCGTGGCCACGAGACGGGTTCCTCCGGGGGGTGTGGTGACTGTTGGGTAGGACGTGCGGCTTGTCCGTTCGCTTACTGCGAAGGTATACGCAGGGTGTGTGGATTGGGTTCCGTGAAGATGTACGGGAGGAGGTGAGCGGATCTTGGCAAACCATTTGTGCGACCAGCCGGTTTGCTGACGCTGGATCGCGCCGGCCGGCTGCCATTGTGCTTCATGGTATGGGTACGCTTCCGGCCAAAGCACCCGCAGTCCTGTGCTCTTGAATTCACTCTTCCGCACGACAAGCTTGCATCACTCCGGTAGGCCGCCAGGTACATCCACGAGATTCTTCTGCTGCTTCCATCGCTCATCTTTGATGCTGATGATGAGCAACCATAATGTGAGCGACCCTTCGCCGACGACGGCAGGAATCACAATCCAGGGAAAGAACAAACGGCTTCCGAGTTGCGGCCAAAGGAAGAAGAGATAGCCAAAGCCCGCGAGCGCCATCAGAACGCCTAGGGATCTCGGTAGAAAGATCGACCGGAAAATAGGGTAGCCGGTCAGGACACAATGTATCCCGAAAGGGACCAGGGCGATACCGTAACCGAAATCGAAGGCGTCTCCGGAGTGAGAACGCTGAAACAGGGACGTCTTGCCGAAATAATTTAGCGAGTTAGTGATCATTAGGGCGACAAAGATGAGCCTGCACAGCGCCGCCAGGAGAGAGAGACTTCTGCTTATCGGCCTCAGCAAATCGTAGAAGAGAAGAGCCACTCCCATATCGCAGGCGAGGGTTATGGTCATCTTCAGGGGCGTTGCAGTCGCAGCACCGCTTGGCGCCGCGACGAAGATAAGCAAGTATAAGAATCCGGCGATCCTGGCTTTCAGACGCGGAGAGGCTCGCTCGATCCCTCTCGGTATGGCAGGTATGTTTATGGTTTTTTCTCCATGCGGCAGCCATTAGCCAAGCGTTGGCCCAAAAAGCCTAATACGTCGCCGAGGGGCGTTAGTTCCATTTCCGCAGCGAAGTGCGAAACCACTCTAAGTCCATATGGACCTGAATCACAAGCTTCTTGAACGCAGGAGACGCTTCACGTCACTTTGCAATAAATTGCCAGCTTGAACAAAACGCGTCCCTCGGGAATGACAGATATCAGGGACGAGAAAGTAAGAGTTCTCCAGCCGGGGACGTTCCCTCAAT
>CAXTWP010000205.1:0-5539 GCA_964247945.1 uncultured Acidobacteriaceae bacterium
TCCACATCGCCGCGGATCAGGTTCATCTTGTCTTCCAGCGTCATCTGGCCCAGGAGACGGTCGACCCTGGCCTCATTCGCTTGTTGGGAGGGCACGGCCTGTGCGTGCACTGCGAACGTGCACACAGTAACTACAAAACAAAGAGAAGTAAACGATCCCAAACGCATGGAACAGACTCCGTCGCGGGAACTCAACCTGCAAGACTGTTCCCGACGAAAGAGCCGAGTATACATAACGAAGATGGGAATCCGCGACCTTGCCTCTTGCGTCAGAGTTGGCACCGCAAATACGCTTCTTAGAAAGCGTGAACGGAAGAGGAAGCAAGCCGCACGATGGAGGTGGCACCCCGAAGCTCACTTAGTGCACGGGGGCGTCGGAGGCGGGTTTAATCTTGCCGACCAGGAAGACCACGGGCACCATGCAGGCGCAGAAAATGCAGAAGATGGCGATAATGTCCATATAGGCGAGCATGGCGGATTGGCGGTGGAGCAGGTTGTAGATGTAGGCCTGAGCGGTATGGACCCCCGGACCGGAGACGACGTTAGAACCGTGACCGCCAAAGCTACCCTTGAGCGAGCGGACGCGCTCCTGGAAGTTGGCGCTGTCCGGGCTCAGGTTGCGAATCATATAGGCTTCGTGGCGCTGCTGGCCGCGCGAAAGCATGGTAGCGACAAACGCCGTTCCTACCGAACCGCCGATGTTGCGGGCAAGATTGGTCAGGCCGGCGACGTCGTTGTTCTGGGCCTGGGCGACGCCGGTATAGCTGATGGTATTGATGGGAATAAAGAGGAAGGCGAGTCCCGAGGCCTGGTAGACGCGCACCCACATGATGTACTTGAAGCTCGAATCGAGCGAGAAGCTGTGCATGACCGCCATGGATGTGGCGAGGGTAAAGAAGCCGAAGGCGATCAGGATGCGTGGGTCGGAGCGGCCGATGAGAAAGCCGACTACGGGCATCATAAGCATAATCATGACGCCGCCGGGGGAGATGACGAGACCGGCAAGCTCGGCGGTGTAGCCGAGCAGGGTCTGGACCATCTGCGGGATCAGAACGGTGGTGCCATAGAGAGTGAAGCCGAGGACGAACATCAGGATGAACGGGATGGCGAAGGTCTTGCGCTTGAAGAGGGTGAGATTGAGGATGGGCCGCTTCTCGAGCTTTAGCTGGTAAAGTTCCCAGACGATGAGCGTGATGAGCGAGGCGACGCAGAGGGCGGTGAAGAAGCTGATGATGTGGGAGCCGAACCAGTCGTCCTCCTGGCCCTTGTCGAGGATGAACTCGAGCGAGCCGAAGCCGGTGGCGAGCAGGCCGAAGCCGAAGAAGTCGAGGTTCAGCCCGCGCCGGGCGGCTTCCTTGACCTCCTGGACGATGTGCGGTGGGTCTTCGACGAGGCGGCTGGTGAGGAACAGCGAGAGCAGGGCGATAGGGACGTTGATGAAGAAGATCCATCGCCAGTTGTAGTTGTCGGTGATCCAGCCTCCGAGGGTGGGGCCGATCGCGGGGGCGACAACGACGGCGAGACCGTAGAGCGCAAAGGCCTGGCCGCGCTGCTTGGGCGAGAAGGTGTCAGCCAGGATGGCCTGCTCGGAGGGAGCGAGGCCGCCGCCGCCCGCGCCCTGGAGAACGCGGCAGAAGATAAGGATCGGCAGCGACGGTGCCAGGCCGCACAGCGCGGAGCTGATGCCGAAGAGGACCACGCAGATCATGTAAAACTTTTTACGGCCTATAAAGGTGGTCAAGTATGCGCTCGCGGGCAAAATCACCGCGTTCGCGACCAGGTAGCTGGTGAGCACCCAGGTGGCTTCGTCCTGGGATGCGCCGAGCGATCCAGCGATGTGCGGCAGCGCCACGTTGGCGATGGAGGAATCGAGCACCTCCATGAACGTGGCCAGGGTGACGGTCAGCGCAATCGTCCATGGATTGGCCCGGGGACGCCAGGGCTGTGCCGGCGCAACTTTCTCTGAGGTCCGCGCTTCGTTGAGAGGCAGTGTGGCTGTAGCCATGTGTCGATAGGATTTACGGGCGAGAGGACGCGATGCAGATTATTCCGCGCGCCTGCCGGATTGAAACGAGGCTTCCCAAGCGCGTCGAGACGTAGTATGGAAGGACGCGGCGAGCAGGAGGTTGAGGAATGCATCTTGATTTGGCAAAGATGATGGAGCTGCAGACGCAGGACGTGGAGGCGAAGCGACTGCGTGAGGAGATAGCGGCGCTGCCGAAGCTGGTGACGAGTCTCGAACACAAGCTCAAGGCGGTGGAGGGTCAGCATGCCGTCGTGCTCGACCTGATTGCGAAGGAAGAGGCGCTGCGGCGACGGCAGGAGTCGGACATAAAGGACCACCAGTCCAAGATCGCCAGGGTACAGAAGCAGTTGGACCAGGCGACGACAACCGTACAGGTCACCGCGTTTGAGCATGAGATCGTCTTCGTACGAGGAGAGATTGCCAAACTCGAGGACGCCGAGCTGGAGAGTATGGAGCGGAGCGAAGGCCTCGAAGCGCAGCGGAAGACAGCCGACGCAGCAGTGGCCGAGGCGCAAGCCACGCTTGCGCGCGAGCGGGTGCGCGCAACGGATGCGATAGCGGCGGACAAGGTCGCCCTGCTTGCGGTGGAGGCCACGCGCGCCGCGCTGCGGCCGACCATTGGTGAGGCAGCGCTTTCGACCTACGACCGCATCGCCAAAGGAAAAGGGACGGCGGTGGCCGAGGCGCTGAACCAGAAGTGTATGGCGTGCCAGATGATGTTGCGGCCACAGCGCTGGAACGACCTGCGCGACCGTTCGAACGACGAGCAGATGATGACCTGCGAGAGCTGTGGACGGCTGCTTTTCTACGATCCGCGGCGGGACGCTCCCGAGCGGAAGGTCGTGCCGGTGGAGAGCATCGCGGCATCGATCATCCGGTCGCTTTAGGGTTGCGCGATGGTCGAAGCCGTGCCTTCGAAGACCGCGCTGCGGGTGGCGCTGCGCCGGGCGGCGCACCAGCTCTACGACGCGAAGCCGTTGGTGCTGGACGATCCGTTCGCGGTGCGGCTGCTGACAGCGCGCTATGCGGAGGAGTTGCGGCGAACCCCGGAGCCTTCGCGTAGGGGCAAGGCGCGACCGTACTCGGTAGGGCTGCGGGCCTATCTGGTGGCGCGAAGCCGGTATGCGGAGGACCTGCTGGCGCGGGCGATGGCTGGCGGCGTAAGGCAGTACGTGCTGCTGGGCGCCGGGCTGGATACCTTCGCGTGGCGCAACTCCTGGCCGGATATGAAGGTGTTTGAGGTGGATCATCCGGCGACACAGGCGTGGAAGCGGGAACTGGCAAGAGAATGCGGCCTGGGTGAGCCCGCGGGTTTGACGTATGTGCCGTTGGACTTTGAGCGGGAGTCGCTGGCGTCGCGGCTGGCGCAGGCCGGGCATGTTGCCGGACGGCCCAGCTTCTTTGCCTGGCTCGGCGTGGTTCCGTATCTGACGCTGGAGGCGTTTCGAGGAACGATTGCCTATGTGGCGGCCCAGCCGGCCGGGAGCGGGCTGGTCTTCGACTACGGCCAGCCGCGCGAGGCGCTGCCGTTTAATGAACAGTTGGCACGGGACTCGCTGGCGTCGCGGGTGGAGTTGGCGGGCGAGCCGTTCCGGCTCTTCTTTACGCCGCGAGAGCTGGCGCGAGAGCTGGCGCACTTTTACGATGTTGAGGACCTTGGGTCGGCGGAGCTGAATGAACGTTACTTCGACGATCGCGCGGACGAACTACGAATGCTGGGCACGGCGGGGCGCATGGTAAGCGCGTGGCTGTAAGAGCGGAACCAGTCTTTGCAGCAACTGACTGCCGTAAGGACTGGTCCCCGACGACTTACTTCGCCGTGTCCACAGCACCGGGAAAGATATTGGGGATGGGAGCCGTCTGCTGCTTTTCGAGCTCCGGGTGAGGGAAGGGTTTGCGGGGCATCATGGCCTCACGCTCGCTCGTGTTGTAGAGGAAGATGGCCTCGACCACGGCGGCCTGCTCCAGGTCGAGCGGATGCAGCCGGTCGACTGTGTCCATGTCGGAGTGGTGCGTGCGGGTGTCGTAGTCCATGGGGTCCTGGATAAACTGAAAGCCGGGCAGACCCACGGCGTCGTAGGAGAGGTGGTCGGTGCCGCCGGTGTTGCGGTAGCTGAGGGTCGTCACCCCAAGATCGGCTAACGGCCCCATCCACTGCTTGAAGATCGGGGCGATGGCGTAGTTTTCCTGGGTGTAGACGCCGCGGACCTTACCCGTGCCGTTGTCGAGGTTGTAGTAGGCATCGAGCGTCTCCCACTCTTTGGTGGTGGTGAGCACGCCGCGCTGGCGCAGGAAGGCCGGGGTGTTCGGGTCGACGTCCTTCGGCTCGGCGAAGGTGCCGAAGTGCTGCTTGACGTAGCCCTGGGAACCGAAGAGGCCCTGCTCTTCGCCGGACCAGAGGGCGATACGGATGGTGCGGCGGGGTTTGACGCCGAGCGCTTTGAGAATACGAACAGCCTCCATGGCGACGACCGAGCCCGCGCCGTTGTCGGTCGCGCCGGTGCCGGAGATCCAGCTGTCGAGATGGCCGCCGACCATCACGACTTCATTCTTCAGGCGCGGATCGGTGCCCGGAATCTCGGCGACCGTGTCGAAGCCGTGCTCGTGGTCCCCGGTGAACTTCGTGTCGATGTTCAGCTCGATGGTCACGGGAACATGGTTGGCGAGCATGCGGCTGAGGCGGTTATAGTGCTCAATCATCATGACGGCGTTAGGAAACGGAACGGCGTTGTCCTTCTTCTGGGCGTCGCGGACGAGATTCGCCCCGTTGTCGTCGAAGATGACGCCGGTGCCGCCACCCGAACCGCCGTCCCGGGTGGGGGTAATAACGGCGGCAACGCCCTCGGCCGCCATCATCTTAACGGCGGCGGCGCGCACGGCGGTCAGACGAGCGCGGTCGGCCTGGAGGCGCTGGAGGTCGGCGGGGGTGCTGGGCGCGCCGGGGCGGCCGGCACCGGTGGGATAAGTCTCCATCTCGGCGAGTTCGGTGGTGGTGTAGCGGTGGAAGAGCGGCTCGGTGAGGTCGGGCGTGGGGCGGGGAGCGCCGAAGAGGACGATCTTTCCTGACAGCTTGCCTTTGTACTTATCGAGATCGGCGAGGGTCTGCGCTTCAACCGCGACGACCTCGCCCGTGACGGGGCCTTTGGTCGCCGGGGACCACGGCGCGGCCTGCAGCCAGAGCAGCTCGGGGTCGGGCGCGACCATGCGCGCCCAGGTATTGATCTGCTGCCAGCCCAGGCCGAACTCGCCCCAGTCTTCCAGGTGGGCGTTTTCAAGGCCGATCGCGGTCAAGGTGTCGCGGGTCCAGGCGTTGGCCTTGGCCATGTTGGGCGAGCCGGTGAGGCGCGGACCGATGCCGTCACTCAGCGCGGAGGCGAACTGCATGACGTGCGAGTGCTTGAAGCCTTCCTCGCGGATGCGGGCGTACATCGTCAGATCGATCGACTCGACCGCCGGCTGAGGGCCGTAGAAGGACGGCGGCTCCGGGGCTCTCTTGTCGGCGGCCAAGCAGCGG
>CAXTWP010000206.1:0-5024 GCA_964247945.1 uncultured Acidobacteriaceae bacterium
GAGGAGAGGTTGGCTGATGGGAAAGGCGCGCTGGATCTCGGGGAGGTTGGGGTGGGGGTTGAGGGTCTTCCAAAGTGCGGCGTACTCGGGACGAGTGTAGGCGCGAGCGGCAAAGAGGAGGCTCGGGTTGCGGACAGGCAGATCGGTAGAGTGGTCGAGGTCGGCGCGATAGGGCCACGCACCGCGGGTCTGCATGTAAGGGAAGTGACGGGCGATGGCGGAGCGCAGGCCGGGGCCGTCCTGTAATTCAAATTCCCATAGATTGTCGTAGGGGGTGGAAAGGAGTTGGCAGGAGCCGGCGAGCAGGTCGAGCGCGAAGAGGGAGTTGCGGTAAGGATAGGGCGTGGTCAGTTCGTGGGGGAAGGTGCCGGCGGCCACCAGCTGCGCACGGAGGGTGACGATCTTGAAGCGATGAGTCAGGTCGCGAAGCGTGGCGTCATTGTTGAGCAGGCGGGCGATGGCGGCGGCTTGGAGCAGCCATGAGGTGCCGTGATGGTCTTTCTGGTCGCGGGCGAGACCGGCGGTGCGGGAGGTGGTAAGCCAGTCGAGGTAGCTTTTGAGCCAGCTTGCGGTTGCGGCGAGTGCGTCTGCCGGGAGAAAAGGAAGGCATTGGGCGATTTCGGCAAGGGGTAGGTTGTCGAGGACGGCCTCGAACCGGGCGGGGCTGGAATCGATATGAGGATCGGCGCATGAAAACCACGAACGGAGGTTTGCGACGGCGCGGGCCGCGTACTTTTCTTCCTGCGTGAGGTGGAAGGCGGCGGCGAGCGCGGCGGTCTGGCGGCTGAGGTTTAGAAGGGAATCGGGGTTGATGGTCTGGTTGGCGGCGGCGAGGATGCGGTCATGGTCGATCGCTGCCACATCGGGGCGGGATGAAGGATAGAAAGGTGCTTGGGCGCGGAGGTTCGGTGTGAGGAGGACGGCTGCGGCGGTGGCTATGAAGGTGCGGCGGGTCGGAATCATCGTGCTCTGCCAGTCGTTGTTGATGCCTATGCTATCTGAGTGGCGCAACACAGATTCCCTCGGGAATGACAAACAGAGGTGCAAAGGCGAACTGCAGAGTTTCTCCGGGAAGGGCAAAGAGAGAGGCAAGCGCAACAGCAGCCGCGGGTCCGTTTGGCTTCACGGCCGTTCATTCAGGAGGAGCGAGTTGTTCGATCTCAGGCGGCAGAGATTTGGAGCAGGAGAGCGGTGATGTTGTCCGCTCCGCCGCGTTTTTTGGCCAGGGCGATCAGGCTTTCAGCGGAAAGGGAAAGATCCATGCAGTTGACGACTTGGCCAATCTCTGTTTGATCGATGTAGCGGGTGAGGCCGTCGGAGGCGAGCAGAACGATGTCCCCAGGGACGAGGTCGACGGAGAAGAAGTCGGGGTCGACCGTGGGCGAAACGCCGATCGCGCGGGTGATGACGGATTGCATTCCGTGGAGGTCGACGGTGGCGGCGTTCTCCACAGCGACGACGCCCGTGCGGATAAGCTCGTTCAGGTAGGAGTGGTCGACCGTAAGCTGCATGCACTGGCCGTTGTGCAGAAGGTAGGCGCGGCTGTCGCCGACGTTTCCGAGGAAGAGCTTGGAGGTGTCGAGATCGATATGGGCGGCGACGAGCGTGGTTCCCATACCTTTGTGCTCGGGCTGTTGGCCGGCGCGGTGAACGGCGTCGTTGGCGGCGGTAATGGCCTGGTGGAGCATCATCTCCAAGGGAGTCGTGCCTTCGCCGGCCGCGATGGTGTGGAGAAACGCGGCGACCGCCATCTGGCTGGCGACCTCGCCCGAGGCCATTCCGCCCATGCCGTCGCACACGACGTAGACCTGGCGCGCGGGGTCGTAGGCGAAGGAGTCCTCGTTGTTGGAGCGGACCATGCCAACATCGCTGAGCGCGGCTACTTGAACTTTAATGGCCACGCGGTTCTCCTTTTGCATGGTTGAGTATAGGGCTTTGCGGGACGGGGGCAAACGACTGCCGGAGAATCATTTGGAGACTGCCACCGTGGCGACGCAATGGAGCTGGCGGCGCATAAAGTCGGGATTGAGCAGGCGGGCACCAGTGTCTTCGATGTAGAAACGGTAGATGATATCGGCTCCTGTGGGGGTCTTCTCTGTGATGCCGTTGTTCTGGAAGATGTACTCGAGTTGATTGGGCGCGGGGTGCTTGGCGGCGTAGGCAAAATGGAAGATGGACCAGGGACCGAAGGTGTTCTTGGTCTGTCCGGAGCCGGCAAGCTTGACCGTTCCCTGAGGACGGTACTGCCAGCTGACCCGATTGGGTACACCGACGTTGGCGAAGGTGGCTCCGTCAACTTCAAGCGTGGCGGGTGAGAGGTTGGGCGATTTTTCCTGCGCGATGGTGAAACTGATCTGCGGCTGAGCATTGCCGGTGGGGAAGAGGATCGCGGCGACGCTGTGGGCGGTGTTGAGGAAGTTGAGCAAGGCGGGATTAACGGGGATGGGCGAGGCGGAGGTGTAGAGGGTGCCGTTGAAGGCGATCAGTTTGGACTGATCCGCAACGAATTTGGCAAGCGTACCCGTGGGGCTGAAGTAAGCGGCGGCGTCTTCGGGGGAGACATCTTCCTTGGCGTCGGGGTTGAAGGGGAACTTGCCGAGCACGCCGGAGGAAGCCTTGCAGAAGTCGGCACCGGCCCCGTTTGCGCCGGCGATGGGCGCTTTGCCGGCAAGATCTCCGGCGTGGTGGATGGGTTCGGTGAGGAGGCGCTCTGTGGCGGCGTCCGCGATGCCGGCTGGGTCGGGAGGCTGGAAGCCGCCGCGGAGGGCACTGACGGTCTGGAAGGCGGGGGTGACGGCGGCATTCACGGGCGCGGGGTCTTTGGTGCCGGGCGCGGCCAGCATCTGCTTGATGGCTTGCTCGATGGCACTGAGTTTGTCCGTGTAGCCGGGGTTGACGGGCGTGGGCAGGCCGGGACCGTTGCCAGGCGGGACGATAGATTGCGGTGCCTGGAAGGGCTGGGCGAAGGCGGGCTGGTTGACTGCGGTGTTGCGGGAGACGACGCCGAGGATCGCGAGCAGCGGTGAGGCGGGGCCGTCCAGTTCATGGAGTTTCGCGGCGGCATCGTCGAACCCGCTAAAGGGAAGAACGTGGGCGGTGCGGAGGAATGTGCGCCAGACGTTGAGGAAGTCGGCCTGGTAGCGCGTGGGAAGCTGCTGCGCGAGGGCGGTGCGGTCGATGGTGGCGGTGGGTGGGCCGGTGACCCATTCTTCGCCGGAAAGATACTGGTCGGGATGCTTAATGGCATCCTGCATGAAGGTGAAGCCTTCTTTCGAGAATGCGCCGTCGACAATGGTGGGCGCGGCGACGTAGCGGACGGAGTTGGGGTAAAGCCGCTTGAACTCGATGGCGGAGAAGCGGCGGTCGGCGACGGCCTTCATGCTGAGGTAGACGTGATCGATGCCGGCAAAGCTGTTGAGGTAGGCGCGTGTGTTGGCGACGACCTGCGCGTCGGGCCGTGCGCCGTTGAGCGAGGCGAGGCACGAGGTGGGGGTTTGAAGCAGGGCGACGGCGTAGTAGTCGAACTGGTCCTGCGCGAGCTGCTGCGTTTCGGGGGAGATGATCCGATTGGCGATCCACTCCTGCTCGAGAACGGGCGGCAGGAAGTCGCTGGACCTTTCCGGGTTGGAGGTGGTGATGAGCCAGGCTTTGAGGGGCTTGTAGCTGGCCTGGTACTCGTCTGTGGGCGCGGCCTTGGCGGGCAGCCCGGAGAGCTTGACGACGATATTGGCTTGGGTCTGGGCGAGCAGCAGCCGGGTAAAGCGGGTGCCATAGGCGCGGCAGGCTGCGAGGCGGACGTCTTCGCCGCGGTACAGGCCCCAGCGGTAGCTGAGCGGCTCGCCGTTCTTGTGGTACCCGTCAAGTTGGACGAGAAGCTGGCGAAGCTGGTCAAGGGTTTGGAGATCGGCGACGGAGGCTACGGCGTCTTTGCCGGTGACCATGGGCACGGGCAGGGTGGCGGCAGCCGCGCGCTGCTCGAGGTCGCGGTTATGGAAGAACGAAATCGTGAGCAGGATGAGGTAGAGGCCGAGGACAGCGCAGAGGCAGGCGATGAGAACGCGCTTGACGCCGGAGACCTTGGTGGAGGCGCGGCTGCTGTCGAGAGCGGTTTTGTCGGTAAGGACTAGGTTGGTGAAGAGATAGGGCAGAAAGGCCCATTGGGCTACTTTGCGGGTGGAGCGGCGCGCAGCGGGTGTGGGCGCGGCGGCCTGCGCGGAGGCAAAGGAGAAGACGCGGGTGGCTCCGGCGTCGAAGGCGGGCGTGGGCGCGGACTGCGCTCCAACCGAGAGGACGTCCTCGACGATGTGCGCCCTCATGCCGGAGAAGAAGAAGCCGCGCAGGAAGGGATTAACGCCGATCTGGCTGGGGCGCGCGACTTCGACCAGAAAGTCGACGATACCGGCGCGGAGCTTGCGCAGATCGCGGGGGAACTCGTAGGACTTGGCCAGGGCGGGAGCTTCGCCGCCGCGGCCGAGGAGTTCGAGGCGGAACTCGGAGAGGAGGTATGCGACCTCGTCGAAGCGGGTACCGATCTGCTGGGCGGCGCGCTCAGCATAGAGGCCGGCACCGGTCTCGGGCGCGGCAAGCATGGAGCCGACGGGGATGGCGACCTCGGCTTGGGTGAGATTGGCGGCGTACTCGGCAAAGGCGGGGACGGTATCGAGCTTGGTGAAAAGGACATAGACAGGCAGTGCGATGCCGAGGATCTGGGAGACCTGGCGGAGACGCTCGTTCATGCTCTGGGCGAGGGCGCGAATCTGCTCGGAGGTGCTTGGAGCCAGGATGCGTTCGATCGAAACGCAGAGGACGACCGCGCGGGTGGGTTGGAGAGCGGACTTCGAGAGCGCCGCGCCGAACTTGCCGGGAGCGGTGAGTTTAACCAGCCGCTGCCAAAGGCCGGGCTGGCGGAGGAGCGCGCCTCCGGCCTCGACGATTGCGGCGGACCCGGTAAGCCAGACGTTGGCGGTTTGGGTGGGCAGCAGGTTGCCGTCGCGGGTGGTCTGGCCGGCGAGGAGTTCGGGGTC
>CAXTWP010000206.1:5034-5539 GCA_964247945.1 uncultured Acidobacteriaceae bacterium
TTGCAGGATTGTCTGGGTTTTGGCGGAATTTTCGTCGCCGATGACGTAGATCAGCGGCATGGCGGCCAGGGACTTTGCGCCACGGTTGGCCTGCTTGAGCTTGGCGTCGGCGTCGCGGAGGAGGGTGTCAAGGGTGCTGAGTTCGGCTGCTGAGGAGGGTTCGCCTCCTGCCGGGGGGTCGATCTTCTTCAGGTACCAGAGGATGACCGCGCAGGCGGCAGCGCCGAGCAGGGTGAGGATGACGATGAAGAGGATGAGCTTCTGGCCTTGCAGGTGCAGCAGGAAGGCGAGGGCGATGACGAGGCCGAGGTAGAGGACGAAGCCGAGCAAAGTGAAGAGGAGGCGCTTCATGCGGCCCTCCCCGAAGGCCGTGGAGAAGGCAAGTACAAACGCAGATTCCCTTCGGGAATGACAACCAAGAAGGGCAAGTGCAACCGCAAACGTCTCTTTGCGTTGGGCAGAAGAGCCCACATGCCGGCGGCCTGGATGGCTCCAAGGCCGCTGC
>CAXTWP010000207.1:0-5515 GCA_964247945.1 uncultured Acidobacteriaceae bacterium
CATGCAGGCCAAAATCCTGCGCGTACTCCAGGACCGCCGCTTCATGCATCTCGGAGGCACCTCCGAGATGCAGGTCGACGTGCGCATCATCGCCGCCACCAACGTCAACCTGCAGCAGGCCGTGCGCGACGGCCGCTTCCGCGAGGACCTCTTCTACCGCCTCAACGTCATCTGCCTCGAGCTGCCGCCGCTCCGGTCCCGCCGCGAGGACATCCCCCTGCTCGCCGCGCACTTCCTCAAGTTCTACGCCGAGGAGAATGGCATGGAGCCGCGCGTCCTCGCCCCCGACGCCCTCCGCGTCCTGATGGACTACGAGTGGCCCGGCAACGTGCGCGAGCTCGAAAACGCCATGGAGCGCGGCGTCGTCCTCTCGACCGGCCGCACCATCGGTGCCGATCTGCTTCCCGGCCAGCTCACTGGCAGCACCTACTCCTCCACCATTCTCGACCACCGCCCCGACGCCAGCCTCTTCGACCTGATGGAGGAGATCGAGCGCCGTATCATCGCCGACCGACTTGAACGCTGCCACTGGAACCAGACTGAAGCCGCCGAATACTTCAAAATCCCCCTCAGCACCCTGAACCAGAAGATCAAGCGGCTGAATGTGGAAATCAGGAAGCGCGGTTTGCGCGACTGATTTCAACCAGTCACTACGCTTCACCCAAAGCAGCTCTAAGATCGACTCTGTTCATAGTGTCCAGCTTGGCTACCAGGAAAGCTATGCTCGACCTTTATTTAGAGATAAAAGCGAATGCTCTCACCACGAGAAGAATTTCAATGGTTTGATTGAGTCCAGCCGCATGGGGCGGACCGTTCAACATGATTGAGCGGCGCGATCTTCAGCTATTCGCAGTCGTCCAGCAGCGGCGGCAAACTGCACGTTATCTCGCAGGACCCGTTGCGACCGCGCAGCAGCTCCGCTCTCAATCCTGGGCGAGTCGCATCCATCGACAGGTGAAGAACCTATATGAAGAGTATGGCATCGGCATGCAAGCTCACACAATCGTCGTAGGCCATGAGTTGCCGCTTGAGCATCGCCGCCGCAAGTATTTGACGGAGTCATAAGCCTGAATCAATCTTGGCTGACTCCGAGTCGGATCAGAATGGCCTCGATCGTAGGCTTGACCCCAAAGCAGCACATGAAGTTGGTTCCGTCTGGAAAAGCGTTCTGCAACTTCGGACCGTCGCCAATGTCCCGGTAGATTCTTGAGCTTGGGTCATCTTTTTATGGTTAGACGCCCGGGCAGGTGTGATTATTCGTACTTGAAAGAGCGGTCATGGCCCGGCGCGCAGGGTTTCATATCCTTCGCCAGAAATGCTCTCAGCATAACTTGGTAGGAAATTCGTGCGCGGACTCGCTCATCGAACCGGTCGGGGATCGCGGAGAGCGTCCGTTGCGCGCGATCGATCTGGTCATCTGGCTCACGGAAGCATGAGCATCTTTAGAACATGATGTTCTCACCAACCACCACCTGCGGATCCCGTAGGATCAGTGAATAGGCCCGAAGTGTACATCCTCTGCGGCCACGGGAGTGTCGAGAAACTGTAGCGTCGTTGCCGGTCCAAGATTCGCCGGCGCACTCCAGGATTGAAGCGCCCAGACAACCTGCTTTGCAGGCGAGAGTTCAATGGTCTGGATGGTGTCCGGCTCATTTACCCGCGTCGTCGTGTTCCATTCATTAACCCAGTTATTGATGACAGTATTGCCGTTCGGCAGCCTCCACGCTTGCTGCAGACTGGCAAACTTGTAGGCGGGCGTATCGGATGGACTCCAACTCCAGACCGAGTCTCCTCGGCGCGTAACCTCACGAACGCCCATCCGATCGGTGATCAGGACATTCTCGTTCTCAAGCGGCGAGACACCCCACGGCACCGTAGCGGGAAACGACCACAACTCACGGCCATCAAAGTCGTATTCAACCACCTTATCAAGATCCATGTGAGCCACAAGCAGCGTGCCCCGGGCCGTCAAACGGGCATGGCGAAACTGGCCGTGTGTGCTGGCGGGATGACGGGTGGGCAAAGACATCTCCCGTTCCGTAGCACCGGTCACGACATTAACGACTCGAAGCACTGCAGGATCACCATTCTCGATATACAAGATGTGATCTAGTCCGATCGGCACTGCTGTGTGAACCTCATGTCCAGAGGGAGGGTCGTACTTCCAAATGATCTTTTTACCTGGCGTTATTTCAGTCACGCCAAATTGGTGCGCAAATAGGATGTTGCCGTTCGAAAGCATCACAGCGTCGCTGATCTCGCCTCTGCCTGTAGGATCGTCATAACTCCAGACTATCCTGCCATGCCGCAGAATGAAGATCTTCCGCTCCTTCGATTCACCCGCATACATGAAATCGTGCTGCGCCAGTCCGCTGCCCGGTAGTTGCTGTGCGCTCACGGCCGAAGTTGCGGCGATAAGTAGAGCGATTGTGACACTCTGGAACGACATCGTCAATTATCCATTTGGTTTGGCCGCTTGAATCTAGGAAACTGGGAAATACCTTACACTCTGCTGTCACTGCGGGCCCTATGGATGGTTCCTGATGGGTACTCGTCGGATCGTTCGTATGACCCTGGTCCATTCAGGGTGAATGATGATCCCGTTGAATGCATCCGTCGAGTCTGATCAGTTACTTTCTCGTTGTATGTGAACCTCTTCTCAAAGGCGAGGTCGAAGATCTAAAACGTTATCTTGCCGGACAGCTGCAAATCGCGCGGAAGCGATCCGTAGGGCTGTTGTGGTCCCTTCTGAATCGTCCCGAAGTTGTCGCTGGTTGGATCGTTGCTGTAGTTATCACCGTACGTCCAGTTTGGGTGATTAAGCACGTTGAACGCATCCAAACGTAACTGCAGGTTGGTACGGCCGTCCTTATTCAACGCCAATCGTTTGGACAGGCTGACGTCGAACTGGTGGTTTGCGGGCAGACGCACACCCCAATACACCACGTTCTGCTGCGGAACGTAGTTATTAGCCGTGCGGACCAGAGCAGGGGAGGTGCATCCCGCTTCGGTATACGCCGGTCCATAATGAAGCGCCCCAGTGTCATTGTCATGGTAGGCCACACAGGGAGTGACACCTTGCAGGCGTTTGTAGGAGTGGAGACCGTCGACCGGAAGGTCGTGCGGCTTCACTGCGATCGGGGCAAGCTGTTCCCAGTTGGTACCAGGGCTAAAGGGATACCACTGCGTGTAAACATACAGCGGGCTGAACTCCCAGCCGCCCACCGCAGCATCCACCACGCGATTGGTATGGCCAAGAAATGTCTTGCCACGGCCGACCGGGAGATAAAACACACCGGATAACGTGATCGCATTCGGGATATCATAGCTGCCGATCGTACGCCCGTATACGCGATAGACCGTATCAATGATGGTGCCGGCAGTCATGGTCTTCGACCACGTATAGGCGAAATGGAGGCTGAGGTTCTGGGAGACGTTGTGGGAGGCAACTACCTGGAGCGAGTTGTACCAGGAGTGAATCTGCGGCAGGTGGTCTTCCGTGACATCGGTAAACTCCGGGAAGGGCCTCGTGAGGTTGTACGCCTGGATGGTTGCGTTATTGTAGTACCCGCTGCTGGTTGGAAATCCGGCAACGTGGTAGAAGGGATTGCTCACCGCGCCTGGAGCGGTGTTGCCGTCGCAGAGCTGGCGGTTTCCACCCTGTTCGACGTTGCACTGGGCATACGCTGCCGCCGAGGGGTGATTGATATTGTCATTCCCTTCAAGGTTGTAGCTCTTTAGTCCAGAGTAGCTGATATCCAGCACATCCCGACTCGTGAGCTGCTGCTGCACCGACACACTGTACTGCCAAAGGGAGGGGACCTGAAAATGCGGGTCTGTGAAATTAATCGAACTGCCTGGAGTGGTGGCGAGGCCCAGGGATGATCCGGTCGGCTTGATCGTACTGGCATATGGATCGGCGAAGGTGTTGCCCGTAGCCGGCAGACTGCAGCTCGTGGTGCCGGGAACACACGGGTTGTTGAGCGAAGGGGTTACCCCGCTATCTCTGGAATTGTTGAAGTTGGTCTGTTGGTTAAAGCCGTTCTGATGATCATTAGCCTCATCCTGGATGAACATCTCACCGAAGCCGGCCCGCAGCGATGTTCTGTTGCTGAACGCGTAGGCAGCTCCGAAGCGAGGCTGGATGTTGAGCAGATTGGTTGCATACGCGCCGCGCGGGGCGCCGTTGACGCCGGCAAACTCAGTGCCGCCCAGCAGCGGGCCGGCACGATTGGTGATGTTGGCGTTGAGCGGGTTCACGTCTGTCGTATCGAAGCCGTAATCGAGCTCGTTATGACGCTCCGTGCGGGCTCCAAGCAGGTCATAGCGGATGCCGAAGTTCAGAGTCAGCCGGGGCGTGATCTTCCAGTCGTCTTGGGCCCAGAAGGCATAGTAATGCTGAGAAAAGAACGGGCTGGTCTGAATTGTCAAACTCCCGCTAGTGGGATAGCCGAGAAGCAGCTCCGCGATGGAGTTGCCGGAGCTCATGCCGGGCGCGTCGCCCACGTTGTAAAAGTGCGTGGTGAAGTTCTTGCTAAACCCAAACTGGTTGTTTTGCGCGTTATCGACGTTAGCATATTGATACAAGCGCATATCGAATCCAGCGCGAAAACTATGCGGGCCGTGGATAAAGGTGACGCTGGGCTGATATCCGAGGTTGTGCACCGCCGAGTAGCCTCCGGTTCCCCCGGGAGCAAGGGTAATGTAATCACTCGTAATATTCGGGAACCGGTTATTGACGAGCACGTTGGAAATATAGTGCTGGGAAAAGCCCAGATCGGTCAGGGAGGTTCCCGTGGTTCCGGAGGTGATTCCCTGCTTCTGCGTTCCGCCGGTGAGCTTGTTGTCGAGGATAAGGTTAGGCGAGAAGGTATGGATCTCCTCGATGCCGTATTGCTGCTCCTTGGGCTGGACCTGGACGAACTCCTGATTGGCTGGATTGGAAACCGGAATGCCATTCGGGCTGCTGCTGGCGAAGCGCTCGAACCCTGTCCAACGAATGGTTCCGCGATCCTTTGGGCCAAAGTTCTGATCGAACTTAACCAGACCGTTGCGGGTGATGTCCGTCTCCACCGGCAGGAAGAAATGGTTGTTTGTATAGGGCGCGTAACCCCCTCCCGGATTGTAGTTCGGCGCGATCTGGGCGTAGTATTGCGCGATTGCGGAGCCTACCGGATCCAGGCGGTTTGCTGGAATGACATTGCCGGGGAACGGGGTGCGGGTCGGCTTTATTTTGCCGTCAGCAGGGTCCACGGAGTTGTAGAGCGGCACCAGTGGATCGTAAATGATGAGCGGTTGGAGGCTTTGCGTGTTGGGGTCGTAGTATTGCGCGCCGTTGAAATTTCCGGTGAGCCATTGAGGATTGGGAATCGAATCGAAGTTTGCCCCCGAACCCGGCAGGTTCTCGTAGGACTGCTCCCATTGAGCCGTGAAGAAGGTCTTGTTCCTGCCATCGTATAGATGGGGAAGGTAGACGGGACCATCCGCCTCAAGGCCAAACTGGTCACGCTTGTGT
>CAXTWP010000208.1:0-2075 GCA_964247945.1 uncultured Acidobacteriaceae bacterium
TCATGTCCGTTGCCGTAGCCCCGTCCCACTCGGCGTGTCCAAGTTGGCGATAGCGCAAGACCCAGTCCGCCGGGAAGTTCACCAGGACCATTCCCGCCACGCACAGCCCTCGCAACACATCCACTGAAAGAACGCGGTTCGAAGACGCGACGGCACGAGCGGCCAATGACAGATGAAGGTCAACCTGTGCTGTTGTAACGCTTCGGTATAGAACTTCCGCCATCGGTAACCCCCTCTTCTCCCATCTCTAAAAATATGCACTATAAAATCGAGACTAAAGCCCGATGCTGCTCTTACGAAATTGCAAACTTTGCCACAGGGAGACTTTGTACCCCACCCAGAATCATCTTCATGCGTAGACCCTAAGCAATCGGACAGGCTAGGGTCAGACCCGCCTCTTCGCCGCCTTCCCCGTCACCACCTTCTTTACCGGTACGATCGCCGGCCGCCGGATCGGCACTAGCCCGGCGCTTGGCTCCTGCGGCTGCATTCGCGATAGCATCTCCGTCCGCACATAGTCGACGAAGCCCTGCATCTGCCGGTTCATCTCTTCCATGCGCTCGCGCATCTGCAGGATGATGGCGATGCCCGCGATGTTCACCCCAAGGTCACGCGCCAGGTTCAGGATGAACTCCAGCCGCTCCAGGTCCTCGTCCGTGTAGAGCCGCGTGTTGCCGTCCGACCGCGACGGCAGCAGCAGACCCTCGCGTTCATACAGCCGCAGAGTCTGCGGATGGATCTCGTACATCTCGGCCACCGCCGAGATCATGTACGCTCCCTTCGTCTTCCGCCGCGTCGCCATTGTTCACCTAAGCAAAGTTTATTCTCACTGCACGCCCATCGTGCAACGAAGTGACGCTCTGTCGCAAGACGCATCTTACGGGGTGCCATGAAAAAGTCATCGACCGCACTCTACACCGCACAGATACTCGCCGGTCTCGCCGCCACCGCTGTCGCCTACACCTACTTCCCGCGCCGAATTCGGCCCGGACAGGTGGTCGTCATTACCGGCGGCTCCCGCGGCCTGGGCTTTGCGCTCGCCCAGCGCTTCGGCAAGGCCGGAGCGAAGCTTGTCCTCGCCGCCCGCAGTGACGACGAGTTGCGCAAGGCCCGGCAGAGCCTGCTCGACAGCGGCGCGGTCCGCAACGAAGACGACATCCTGCTCGTCTCCGCAGACCTAACCGACCAAGATCAGGCCACTGGCCTCGTTCATGCAGCGATCGACGCCTTCGGCCGAGTCGACATCCTCATCAACAACGCAGGCATCATCGAGGTCGGGCCCATCGAAGACCAGTCGCTGGAAGCCTACGATCGCGCCATGGCTACCAACTTCTACGCCGCCCTTTACACCACCTATGCCGCCATGCCGCATATGCTCGCGCGCGGCGGGGGAGCCATCGTCAACATTGCCAGCATCGGCGGCAAATTCGCCGTCCCCCATCTACTGCCCTATGTTGCGAGCAAGTTTGCCCTGGTCGGGTTCTCCGAGGGCCTGCACGCCGAGTTGCGCCACAAGGGCGTTTGCGTAACCACCGTCTGCCCGGGGCTGATGCGTACCGGCGGCGAAGAGCACGCTCACTTCATCGGCAACGTGGACAAGGAAAAGGCCTGGTTCCAACTCTCAGCCAAGACACCCGGTCTGGCCGCCTCGGTCACCTACGCCGCCAACCGCATCTTCAACGCCGTCGCGGATGGCCGGGCCGAGATCACCATCACTCCTCAGGCCTGGCTCATAGCCCGCGCGCATGGCTTGGCACCCGAACTGACGCAGCAGATTGCCGCAGCTATCAACCACTACATTCTCCCCAATCCAGCGGCGGAGCAGCCCGCGCGTCCCTTCCTGATCGAAAGTTCTGAACCGAAGACAAACGAAGTATAACGATTCCCTTCGTTTGGGTAGCCTCAACCTTCACGTAATCCGTTACTTAAACAGGTCGTTGAGCGTGGAATCGCGAAGTTCCTCCCAAGGCGCGGAACGCAACACGTACGTCAGACCTACGGCAACCGTATCGTCGTGGCACCGCAGGCCGGGGGTGGATTTTCAGGGAAAAGTCGTGTTGCGGGGCAGCGGCAGT
>CAXTWP010000208.1:2085-2777 GCA_964247945.1 uncultured Acidobacteriaceae bacterium
GCGAGCGGAATGTCCAGCGCGGTCGTAAAGCCGTTGTCCTCGCTGACATTGCGCCCGATCACTACCGTTCCTTTGCCTCGGCGCGCCGGCCCATACGTCTTCTGGTCACCCACCGGCAGCTGCTCATACGCATCCGCCTCAAACGAGATACTATGCGGCAGCCCGACCCCCAGGCCGGTCTGGAAGTGCGCCAGCGGCCCCAGCGAGGTGTAGTTCTTGGTCACCAGCGGGTTCACCAGAGCGGAGGAGTCGCCCATCCCGATCTCTAGGGTAGGGGTGACCCTTCGCATGCTGCGCTCGAAGTGATTGCTGACATCGAACGTCACACGCCCGGTACTCAGGCCATAGGTGACGTCGCCCGTGGGCGCGGTAAACGAGCCCGTCAACTGATAATCCGCGAACCGAGGCGACCACGCGGCGTGTAGCCCGATGATGACGTCGCCCACCTCCGCGCGCTGCACAACCAATTCCGCGTTCGGTTTGGGCCGCGACGCGCGGCTCTGCGCCAGCCGGTACATATAGACTGTCATTGTCACGTCGATGTTGAAGTGATCGTTGAAGCTGTAGCCGATCGCCGGAGTGGCCAATGTCGCCCAGCCGGTGAGAGCGTCATGCAGAGAGGACACCGTGCATCCGCCGTTGATCCCGTGCACTGTGCCCGAAAGCCCCGGCACATCGGGAATCTCCGACTG
>CAXTWP010000208.1:2787-5506 GCA_964247945.1 uncultured Acidobacteriaceae bacterium
GATCTGGTCCGCGCATCAGAAGGCGACACCGGCCCGGTACGGGAAGTGTATCGGGCCTTTCTCGACGTGGCTGAAGCGCGCCTGCCGACGATCGCCGCGGTGGACGGTGCCGCCGTCGGTGCCGGCTCCGGAGCCTTTTGCGCAGCGGCCAGACCGAACAGCGTGAGCAATCCCGGTGCAAACAACAGCGGCAGTCTGGGTCGTGCCGGCAAGCAGTGCTCCCGCGACGTAACGCTCAGGGCAGACGCCGCTGCCTTGAGAATCGCAGCTTCCCCGACGTTTGCCAAGCTGTCGGACTGAGCACAGGGTGCTTACCGTTCAGCCAAGGGAACATACGGCGCGGGATAGGCTGGACCGAGATAGTCGGCGCGCGGACGTATCAGCCGGTTGTCGTCATGCTGCTCGATCACATGCGCCGCCCAGCCCGCGATGCGACTGATGGCGAAGATGGGCGTAAACAGGTCGATGTCGATGCCGAGCGTCGTGTAGGTCGATGCCGAGTAGAAGTCCACGTTTGCGTTCAGCTTCTTCTCGCCCTTCACGAACGTCTCGATCCTGCGGGAAAGCTCGAACCACTTCGTATTGCCCGCAGCCTTGCCCAATTCCTCCGACATCCGCCGCAGATGCGTCGCGCGCGGGTCTTCGGTGTGGTAGACGCGGTGACCGAAGCCGGAGATCTTCTTCTTCTCCGCAAACATCTGCTTCACGTAGTCGACCGGGTCAGCACCCGCCGCGTCGATGGCGTAAAGCAACCGCATCGTGGCCTCGTTAGCCCCGCCGTGCAGCGGCCCTTTTAACGCGCCGATGGCACCCGTAATCGCCGAGTGGATGTCCGCCAGCGTCGCGGCAATCACCCGAGCGGCAAAGGTGCTCGCGTTCAGTTCGTGGTCGGCATGGTGGGTCAGCGCGATGTCGAACGCGCGGGTCGCCGTGTCACTCGGCTTTTCAGCGTTCAGCATCCAAAGGAAGTTGGCCGCGTGCGAGAGCGATTGGTCCGCCTCAACGATCGCCTTCCCCTTGCGCAGCCGATCAAAGACGGCGACAATCATCGCAATCTGCGAAGTCAGCCGGTAGCTCTTCCGCACGTTCGCGTCGTGCGAACTGTCCGCCTCGTCGGCGTCGTAGACACTGAGCAGCGACACCGCCGTGCGCAGCACCTGCATCGGGCCGGCATCCTTCGGCATGTAACGCAGCAGTTCCACAACGCTATGCGGAAGCTCCCGCGCTGCTGCAAGCTCCCTCGTGAAGGCGGCCAACTCGTCGCTCGTGGGCAGCTTGCCGAACCACAGCAAATAGGTCGTCTCTTCAAAGGTCGAGTGCGTCGCCAACGCGTGTATGTCGATGCCCCGGTACGAAAGTACGCCCGCGTCGCCATCGATCCAGCAGATGGAGGAGGTTGTGGCGACGATGCCCTCAAGGCCCTTCGGTGCAACGGTCGTGGACATGCGGCAATCTCCTCCCAAACAGCTTAAGTACAACGGTTATAGCGCAACGCGAAAACGATTGTCACGGTTTGTGGGCGAATATCGTCGCGCCCGCGCGAAGGTACCACAACGCGCACTCTTCCACCATTCTTGCTCGGCAGCGATAGGTCCATACACATCCCGATCCAACGATTAACGGTTGTCAAACCAAGAGCTATACGTGAGGCCTTGAAAGCATATAGTTTCTGTGAGGTTGTAACGGCCCATTCACGCGGCCGTCCAACACATCGAACGCAGGCACCGCAATCCTCATCCGCAGTATGTAGAGACGGGAGAACATATGGACAACAACGAATACACACCGCAACGGTCCGCAACGGGTGCGTTCATCGGGATCGTCGCCGTGGCGCTGCTGGCCGCTCTTGGCGCGCTGATCTGGTGCTACGGTCTGCAAAACCATCTGGGCGTGGCGGAGAGAAAGCTGGCAGCAGCCGATGAACGGAACGCCGACCTGGAACAGCGGCTTACTGCTGCCGACGCCAAGCTGCGCGCCACCGCCGAGACGCTCGGCCAGAGCGTCGGCATGACCCAGAAGCAGATCGAAGCCCGCACCGCGACCATCGTCGCCGCCCAACGCGCCACCCTCCAACAAACCGCGCGGCTCGAGCAGGAGCAAGCCGCCGCCGAAAAGAAGATCGGCGCAGTCTCGAGTGACGTGGCCAGTGTTAGAACCGATGTCGGTGGCGTCAAGACCGATGTCGCCACCACCAAATCGGACCTGGAGACGACCAAGTCGCAGCTCAACCGCGTCGTCGGCGACGCCGGCGTGATGAGCGGCTTGATCGCCACCAACCATAGCGAACTGGAGATCCTGAAGCACAAGGGCGATCGAAACTACTATGAGTTCAGCCTGCAGAAGGGCGCGAAACCCATCCTGATCTCGACCGTCAAGCTGCAGTTGAAGAAAGTCGACGAGAAGCGCTCCCGCTTTACCCTCAACGTCAGCGCCGATGATCGCAATTTCGAGAAGAAGGACAAAAGCCTCGACGAGCCGGTCCAGTTCTACACCGGCAAAGACCCTCTGCTTTATGAGATCGTCGTCAACTCTATGGACAAGAACAAGGTCTCGGGCTATCTGGCCACACCCAAAAACGCCCCGCAGATGGCAGCCGCTCCCTAGATTTTTGGGTCGAGATCCAGTCATGTGCAAACACGGCACTGGGGACGCGCATTGCGTCCCCCGCGCCGTATTTGCCGGTTGCTTTACTTCTTATTCGTTGCGGCCTTGTTTTCCG
>CAXTWP010000209.1:0-5214 GCA_964247945.1 uncultured Acidobacteriaceae bacterium
TCTACCCGGAGCGGCAGGCGGCCTTGGCAGCGCCGCCGGCATGGCCTCCGCCGGCCCGGCCGGTGCGGGCGGCAGCAATAACTCCTCATCAACCTTCGGCTCTTCCAGCTTTGGCAACTCCGGCACCGGCCAGACCGGCGCGGGTTCCACCTTCGGCGGCGGTTCCAACTCCGCCTTCGCCGGCAGCTCGTCCAGCTCCAGCTTCGGTTCCAGCTCTGCAACCGGCGGCTCCGGCGCGCAACCCGGCAGCGGCTCCTCCTTCGGTTCGCTCAACGGAGGGGCGGCCACCCCCGGCTCAGGCAGCTCCAGCGGAATCTCCAGCCAGTCCGCCACCAGCTTTACCGGCACCGGCGCGCCCATCGTCGGCGTGGGCAGTTCCGCGCCCGGCGACTCCATCCTAGTCCTCAACGAGCAGACCACCTACCCCACCTGGGAGTTTATCTACGATCCCCGCATCGAGCAGCTCAAGGCCAAAGCCGCCGCGCTCGGGGGACCAGCCTCTTCCGGCACCTCCGGCTTCGGCGGAAGTGCCACCAGCCCCGGCCTCAACGGCGGTACCGCGCCTGGGATCAATGGAACGCCCAGCGCTCCAACGACCGGAATGGCGCCCGCGATCCCGCCGCAGTGACCTCCTCCATCCCCCCTTGCATCTCACTCCCTGTATAAGGAGAACGCATGAGCCAGCAGACCAACATGGAGATTCAGGAGCGCTTCGGCGCAGCCGTCAACAACGACAATCTCTATGACATTAAGGACCTCGTCGCTACGGATGTAGTCGAGCATGACCCCGCGCCCACCCAAGGCCACGGCCCGGAAGGCTACATCGCCATGTTCACCGAGATGCGCGCCGCCTTCCCCGACCTCAAGGTCGATGTCGAGCACGCCGTCGCCGACGCAGACAACATCGCCATCGCCTACACTCTCACCGGAACCCACCGCGGTGCCTTTATGGGTGTACCCGCGACGGGCCGTCAGATCCGCGCACGCGGTGTGCAGATCGCCCGCTTCGCCGATGGCAAAATGGTCGAGCGCTGGGGCAGCTCCGACCAGCTAGGCATCCTCGAGCAGCTCGGTGCCAGCATCGTCGCTTAGCTCCCCCGCTGCGCAAGGCCGAAGCCACTTCTAAGGCTTCGCCTTTACTTTGCTCCATGCCACGCGCACACTCATCAAATGGCCACCACGTTCTCTGTTCCCCGCGAAGTCACAGTTCCCCTTTCGCCTGAAGAGTATCTGCGCACCAGCTACCGCCCGGACTGCGATTATGTGGACGGCCAAATAGAGGAACGCAACGTGGGCGAGTTTGAACACAGCCGAATACAGTTTTTCCTCACCCGCATCTTTGGAAACCACGAGCAGGCATGGGATGTCATAACCGCGCCTGAATGCCGTCTTCAAATGAGCGCAAGCCGCTTCCGCGTCCCTGACGTCATGGTCCTTCGCCGCGGCACCAAAATCAGCCGCATCGTCCGCGAAACACCCCTGCTCTGCATCGAGGTCCTCTCGCCCGAAGACACCTGGTCCAGATTGCGCGCCCGCCTCAACGACTACCTCGCCCTCGGAGTCGAACACCTCTGGTGCTTCGACCCCGACGCCCGCGAAGTCCGCACCTACACAGCCACCGGCTTTGAGGTCGTCCGCACGCCCGAACTCTATATTCCCGGCACCCCTATCCGGATCAATCTAGCCGACGTCTTCGCCATCCTCGATCAAGACTGATCTCCCGCCTAAGCCACCACCACCCGAATCCCGGCCGCCTCAATCGCCGCCCGCTTCTCCTCCTCTAAATTCGAGTCCGTCACCAGTACATGCACCGCGTTCGCCGGGCAGATCAGCGCCGGGCTGACAATCCCCACCTTCGTCGAATCGGCCACCACTATCACCTGCTGCGCTTGCCCAATCATCGCTCGGCTTACCGTCGCCTCTTCTACCTCGAGCGTCGTCGCCCCGCGCTCCAAGTCGAAGCCAGTTACCCCCAGAAACACCCGGTCCAGATACATATCCTTCAGTGTGTTCAGCGCCGCTTGTCCCGCCAGCGCGAACGTCCACGCCCAGGCCAGCGTCCCTCCCGTAATGGTTGTTCGTATTGCCGGCTGGTTGCATAGCTCCATTCCGATGTTCAACGCGTTCGTCACCACATGGATGCCCCGCCGGTGCCGCAGTGAGCGTCCAATCTGCGTCGTCGTCGTCCCAGCCGTCAGCCCGACCGTCTGCTTCTCTTCAATCATCTCCGCCGCCGCCAACCCAATGCGTCGTTTCTGCTCGGCCGACCGCAGCTCGCGCGCCTGGAACGACGTATCGTGCCGGAATGGCTCATACAGCAGCGGCTCCACCAGCGTCGCGCCGCCATGTGTCCGAAGCGCAAGGCCCCGCTTTTCCAGGCGGGTAAGGTCTCTCCGGATGCTTGGCGCGGAGCTTCCCACCTGCTTCACCAACTCCTCTACTGTAATATCGCCGGCACGCAGCAGCGCACGCATAATCCGTTCACCACGCTCATCGGTCTTCGTTGACATGCAACACACCTCTGGCCATCGCACACAAGATTAGCAAGAAATCCAACAAACCTCCGCCCATATGTACCTTGTTATGATTGAATTGTTCTCTAACGGTCAATCCGGCTCGGAAGGATCCTTATGCACGCTCCCAGCTCCTCCACTCCATATGCCCACTGGATGCTTCGCGAGATCCATCAACAACCCGACACCCTCGCCGAAACACTCGATCGCTACGTCGCCGGCAACACCTTTCGGCCGGATGCCTGCGCGCCCGTTCGTCAATGGCTCTCCAGTCTCAACAGGGGAACAGGCCGCGAGATCGTCATCGCCGCCAGCGGCTCCTCCCGCCATGCCGGCATGGTCGCCGAGCTTACCATTGAAGACCTTTCCGGCGTCGCCGTTGATGTCGAATACGCCAGCGAGTACTGCTATCGCTCCGAGCATTCCCTCAAAAACGCCGCCGTCCTCATCGTCTCGCAGTCAGGCGAAACAGCCGACACCTTGGCCACCCTTCGAAAGGCCCACGCCGCCGGTCACCAGACCTTAGCCATTACCAACGTCGAAACCTCGATCATGGCCCGCGAGGCCAGCGTCTCGCTGCCCACCGTCGCCGGCCGCGAACGAGCCATTCCCGCTACCAAGAGCTTCACAGCTCAACTTCTCGTTCTGCACCTTTTCGCCCTGCTCGCCGCAGAGTCCTGCGATGCCCTTGATCCCGCACAGCTCAGCTGCCATCTACAAGCCGCCGCCACTTTACCCAACCTCATCGCCGGCCAGCTTCCCGCCTGGCAGTCCGCCGTCTGTGAAACCGCCGCTCACTATACAGGCATAGAGAACTTCCTTTTTCTCGGCAGGGGCATCCACTATCCAATAGCCCGGGAGGGTGCCCTCAAGCTCAAGGAGTCAGCTTATCTCCACGCCGAGGGCTACCCCTCCGGGGAACTCAAACACGGCCCAAACGCGCTCGTCAGCGATCGCACGCCTCTCGTCGTGATCGCTACCGTCGACCTGGCCGACGTGGACTCAGTAGCGCGTTATGAAAAGACCCTCCACCTGATGCGCGACATGCGCCTTCAGGGCGCAAACATACTCGCCCTCGCCAACGAAGCCGATACGGTAGTTCCCGCTCTAGCCACTCACACCATCCCCGTTCTCCCCACCACCGAATGGCTGCTGCCCCTTTGCGAGGTCATCCCTCTCCAACTCTTCGCCTACTTTATGTCCATCAATCACGGCATTGACGTAGACCGCCCCCGCAACCTCGTCAAAGCCGTTACCGAAGAATAACCTCTACCCTGTTCTAACCTATGTCATACTTCCTCGCTGTCGACGCAGGCGGCACCAAAACCGACTTCCTCCTCGCCGACGAGACGCACGTCCTCGCCCGTACTCGCACCGGTACCATTAAGCGCATGCGCACGGACGGCGCCACAGCCGCCGCCAATCTCTCCCGCGGCCTCGCCGAGCTTACCGCCGCCTCTGGCGTCCTTATGTCCGCCGTCGCCACCACCTGCATCGGCACCGCCGGCAACACCGTCCCACTCGTCACCGACTGGCTCCGCGCCGCATTTGGCGCTCGTATCCACGGTCCTCTCCTCATCCTTGGGGACGTCGAGATTGCCCTTGACGCCGCCTTTCCCAGCCATCCGGGCGTCGTCGCCATAGCTGGTACCGGCTCCAACGTCGCCGGTCGCACCCACGCCGGCGTGGTCACTACCGCTGGCGGTTGGGGACCCGCTCTATCCGACCAGGGCTCCGGCCATCGCATCGGCCACCAGGCACTCCGCGCCACCATGCTCGCCCTCGACGAAGCGAACACCCACCGCGAAGACGATGCACCCACCTCCCTCTTCTGCGGTATCCTTGACCTCTGGGACCTCGACTCCTTCGAGCACTTAGTCGAGTATGCCAACACCTCGCCTCCGCCAGACTTCTCCCAACTCACCGCCCTCGTCGTCGCGTGCGCCCACCAAGGGGACGCTGTCGCACAGCGCGTCCTACGGCAGGAGGGCGAAGACCTGGCATATCTCATCCACCTCGTCGTTCGCCGCCTTAAGAGTGCATCGACCGATCTCGCCTGGGTGCCACCCCTCGCCTTCACTGGCAGCATCCTCGAGAAAGTTACCCTCGTGCGGGAGGCCCTTACCGCCGCCCTCCGCGCCCACTTCCCTACCCTAGAGGTTCTTCCAGCAGTGATTGATCCCATCGCCGGTGCCCTCTACCGCGCTCGGACCTTCCTTCCCTCCTGAGACAAGGCGTCCCTTACACTAACCTCATGGCCACCCTCAGCCCGCTGCTCAGTGTCGTCGTTCCCTGCTTCAACGAAGAGGAAGGGGTTGCCGTCTGTCATCAGCGCCTGGCCGCCGTGCTCGACGCCACGGGCGAGACCTACGAGGTCATCTACATCGACGACGGCTCCAGGGACCGCACACCCGAGCTGCTCCACGAACTCCACAAGACCTCGCCGCACGTTGTTGTGCTTCGCCTCTCACGCAACTTCGGCCACCAGATCGCCGTCACCGCCGGCCTCACCGCCGCCTTAGGCCAGGCCGTAGTCATCATCGACGCCGACCTCCAGGACCCGCCCGAACTGATCCCGGACATGCTCGCTCTCTGGCGCGAGGGCTTCCAAGTCGTCTACGGGGTCCGCGCCGACCGTGAAGGCGAGACCGGTTTCAAGCTTGTCACCGCCAAGCTTTTCTACCGCCTTATCAACCGCCTC
>CAXTWP010000209.1:5224-5500 GCA_964247945.1 uncultured Acidobacteriaceae bacterium
CTCGCCGATGTAGAAATGCGCCTCGACACCGGGGACTTCCGCGTCATTGATCGCTGCGTAGTCGACGCGTTCGGCCAGATGCCCGAGCGTCACCGAATGCTCCGCGCCATGTCCAGCTGGATCGGCTTCACCCAGACTGGCCTTCCTTACCGGCGTGCCGCGCGCTTCGCCGGGACCACGAAATACCCGCTCCGCAAGATGCTGCGCCTCGCACTCGACGGCATCGTCTCCTTCTCCACCGTCCCGCTGCGCTTCGTCACCCTTGTGGGCTTCTTT
>CAXTWP010000210.1:0-5173 GCA_964247945.1 uncultured Acidobacteriaceae bacterium
CGGCTCCCGTTCTTGAAATAATCGCGCACACGCTGCGCCTGGTCTTCTTCGATCGAAGACGAGTGAGTTTTTCCGGAGACACCGATGGCCTCGAGCGCGTCGAGGATGGGCCTGCTCTTTACTTCCAGTTCCCGCGCTAAATCATTAATACGAACTTTGCTCATCCGTCCCTTTTCGCTTCCTTATGCCCTTAGCTGTTCATTGCAGCCTCTTTGCGGTAGGAATCGTTACAATCTTTATTATTACTGAAATCGCGCAATTGGCGAACCGGTAATGTTGCGGTAAGTGGCCAATAGCGGCTAGCCACGGTCGTGACCGTCGTTGTCGATGCCTTGGTCAGAGATCTCCTGGGACTCAGCCACGAGGGTATCCATGGTGTCGTTGTCGAGCTCGATTGCTTCTTCGCGGGCGTCGGCTTCGCTGAAGGCGTCGGTCGCGGCGTCTTCCTCGGCGGCGATGTCCTCAGTGGAGAGGTCGTCAACCTCGGTTACGTCACCGGCGAGGGCGGCCTGGTCGGCCAGGACCTCTTCGGGTGTCATCTCGTGGGAACTCTTTTGCATGGAACCCTCCTTCTGCTGCTTGGCTTCGCCGTTGGTGGCTGACGCTTCATCTTCGTTTGCGACCGCTCCTTCGAGCGCTACCGGCTCGTCCGCGCGCTCGAAATACTCGCGCACGGCGACCGAAATCTTCTCGACCGTCTTTTCTCCGATGCCGGGAACCTCTTCCAGTTGCTCGGGCGTCATGTCGGCGAGTTCTTCGACAGTGGTGATGCCCGCCGCAATGAGCTTGTCGAGGATCGGCTGCTCGAGCGCGGTGATCTGCTCGATCGGCGTAGTGGGGCCACCGGACATGGCCTGCATCTGCTGCTCGACCTCCTGACGCTTTTCCTCTTCGCTCTTGATGTCGATCTTCCACTGCAGCAGCTTCGCCGCCAGCCTTACATTCTGCCCCTTCTTACCAATCGCCAGCGAAAGCTGCGTATCGTCGACGATCACCTCGATCTGCTTGTCGGCGAGGTCGGTGATGGAGACGCGGCTGACCTTGGCGGGCTGGAGGGCCTTCTCGGCGAAGGTGGTAATCTCTTCCGAGAACTCGATGATGTCGATCTTCTCTCCGCGCAGTTCGCGGATGATGGACTGGACGCGCATCCCCTTCATGCCGACGCACGCGCCGACCGGGTCGACGTCCTTGTCGCGGCTCATGACGGCAATCTTGGTGCGTTCACCGGCCTCGCGGGCGATGGCGCGGATGGAGACGGTACCGTCGTAGATCTCGGGAACTTCGCTTTGAAAGAGATTGGAGACCAGGGTGGGGGCAGCACGGGAGACGATGACCTGCGGGCCCTTGGCGGCGCGGTCGACCCGCAGCAGGACCACGCGGACACGTTCACCGACGGAGAAGCTTTCGAGGCGCGACTGCTCGCGTTTGGGCATACGCGCTTCGGCCTTGCCGAGATCGAAGATGACGTCCATCGGCTCGAGGCGTTTGACGGTAGCGTTCAGGACCTCGCCGGCGCGGTGATTGTACTCGTTGAAAACGGTGTCGCGCTCGGCCTCGCGGACCTTCTGGAAGATGACTTGCTTGGCCATCTGGGCGGCGATGCGGCCGAGCGGCGTGGTGTCCTTATAGAAGCGCAGTTCGCCGCCGACCTCGACCTCGGGGGCGAGCTCGCGGGCGGCTTCAAGGGTCATCTGGTTGGTCTCGTCTTCTACCTGCTCGGGGGTCTCGACGACCGTCTTGTAGACATAGGCGCGGATTTCGCCGCTCTCCTTGTCCATCTCGGCGCGCATATTCTCCTGCGTCTTGTAGTACTTGCGGGTGGCGAGGGCGATAGCGTCCTCAACGGCACCGACCACGATCTCGGGCTCGATGCCCTTGTCGCGGCTCAACGTCTCGATCGACTGGTACAAAACACTTGCCATGGGTCTTCACTCTTTCTTGCTGTGCTGTTTCCTGCTACGGCTGCTGCGTACGGCTAGATTTCGCGACTATATCTCAGCTACGAGGTTTGCCTTTTCTACGTTGGCCAGCGGGATGGCGACGATCTGCTCCGCGCCGGCCTTCTTGGTTTTGCCCTTTTGCTTGACCGCTGCAAGGTCGAGCGTCAGGATGTTGTCGGTAAACTGCGTGAGGCGGCCATGCCACTGACGATTGTTGTTGACCGGCGTAAACGTTTGCAGCTTGACGAGACTGCCCTGGAAGCGGGCGAAGTCCTCGGGCTTGGACAGCTTACGTTCGAGGCCGGGGCTGGAGACCTCCAGCGTGTACTCGGCCCCGGGGATCAGGTCTTCCACGTCCAGCAGCGTACCGAAGTCGGTGGCGAAGACGGCGCAATCCTCATGCGTCACGCCCGAGAGCATCTCTACAGGGACGCCCTTAGGGAGGTCGGCTGTTTCGCCGGATGCGACCAGAGCGGCGAATTTGGCGCGTTCGACCGAGTCTTTCTCCAGAAAGATACGCAGGGTGCGGAACTTTGCTCCGCCCGAGAACTCGACATCGACCAGTTCCAGATGGTGCGAGGCCGCGACCCGCTGTGCCGCTGCCCGAATTTCGTCCAACTGAAGCGCCATAGATCGTGTTTCTTTGCTTGAATACGGGTGCTGTGACGACTTTGTTTGGGGCAAATAAAAAGTGGGCTGTGGCCCACTCAGCGGTTCCGTCACTCCCGGTGTCCACACGGTGTCTTCAACTTCGACGGGAACAGACTTCATTTCCAAGTGTGATCATACACTCGGAACGGTGCCTGTTCAACAGGTGCGGCAAAGGCCAGTATTTGCCATCCTGGCCTTACTCCCTACTACTACTGCTGCGGCGCGGCCTGACCCTTTGGCGTAGGGTTCAGCTTCTGCTCCGCGATCTGCCCCGCCGCGCCCTTCGCGTCCTTGTCTTTCAACTGCGCATAGATCTTCTTCGCATCCGTCGTCTTCCCCTCGGAGGTATACAGGTCCGCCAACTGCAGCTGCGCCAACCCGGCGGGAACTGTGCCGGTCGGCTTGGCCGCAAGTTGGTTGTAAAGGTCGACCGCCTGCCCATCCTTGCCCGTCTGTCGGTAAAGCTGCGCCAGTGATAGCTTCGCAAGCCCCGCCAGATCGCCGTTCCAACCCCCGGCTACAGCCTTCAGCGCATCCTCGGCCGCCCCATTCTGGCCTTGCTCCATGTACGTCAGGCCGCTGAAGTAGCGGCAGACTTTGCCGTCCGGCATCAGGCTGTACTGCTTTGCGCACGCGGTAAACAGATCGTTCGCCGCCTTGGCCCGGTCCGCCACCGAGCCGTAGGTCTTGACGCCGGGCGGCACCTGCTGCCCCGGCGCGGCCAGAGGCGTTTGATAGGCCTGCATCGCCTCGCCGAATGCCACCGAAGCCGCGCTCGCCCGCTTGCTGTAGAGCACCGCGCTCAACACAACAAGTACGATCGCTCCCAGCAAAAGGCTGACCGTCACGATCACCGACCTGCGGTTCTCACTCGCCCACTCCAACCCGTGGGAGGTGGTGGTCACAAAATGGTCCTGCTTCAAGGCTGCCTTCGTCTGTTGATCCACAGTATCTACATCATCCTTTTTCATCGCGCCGGACAGGTCCGCGCGGAGAGATCTCGATGCGCCGCATCGCCGACGCAAGATTTTAGTCTATCAGCAGGCCGCGGATGGCCCGCTTGTTCCGCCTGCAACAAAACTGTGCTTCACTACACCTATGGAGAAAACACCCATGCGCCTCGCCGCCGTCCCGATCCTGCTCGCCGCCGCGTTGTTCGTCGCATCGTCGGCCCCATTGACCGCTCAATATAAGGTTCTACAGACCGTCAAGGTAGGCGGTGACGGCGGCTTCGACTACATTTACGCGGACTCCGTCGCGCGCAAGCTCTACGTGCCGCGCTCCGGCCCGTCGGGCCGCGTCTCGGTCTTCGATCTCGACACACTTAAGCCGCTCGGCGAGGTCCCGGGCGTCTCCGGCCATGGCGTAGCGGTCAGCGGCGGCCACGGCTTTGCTTCGAGCAAACCGGTCGCCATGTTCGACGCGGCAACTCTCGCGCCCAGCAAGACCATCGACGTCCAGGGCGGCCCGGACGGCATCTTTGAGTCCGCGGGAAAGGTCTATATCCTCTCGCACGGTTCGCCTAATGTGACGGTTCTCGACGCCAATGACGGCTCACTCGCCTCCACCATCGACCTGGGCGGCGCGCCGGAGCAGGGCGTTGCCGATGGCAAGGGCCACCTCTTCATCGACCTCGAAGACAAAGGCTCCATCGCCGTCGTTGATACGGCCACCAACAAGCTCACCGCCACCTACGACCTCCAGGGCAAGGGCGGCACCTGCGCTGGTCTGGCGATCGACCGCAAGAACGGCATCCTGTTCGCGGCCTGCCGCAATCCGCAGACGATGGTCGTCTTGTCCGCTGTCGACGGCAAGATCCTTGCGACGTTGCCGATTGGCCAAGGGACCGATGGGGCGGTCTTTAACCCGGCTACCAACGAGGTCTTCTCGTCGGAGGGCGGCGGCACGCTCACCATCGTCAAGGAGAACTCTCCTACCAGCTTCGCCGTCGAACAGACCCTCCAGACCGCGCCGCGCGCCAAGACCCTGACCCTCGACACGAAGACCGGGCACATCCTGCTGATCACCGCCGAGTTCACGCCGCCACCACCCACCGCGCCCGGCGAACGGCCAGCGCGCGGCCAGATGGTGCCCGGCACCTTCGCCATCATGGCCGTGGGTAAGTAGCCTACTTGGTGAGTTCGATGGACACGATCTGGCCCGCCACTTTGTCGTGGCTGACCTCCGCGTACACCACCCGCGCCTTCAGCCCCTCGATACTGGTACACGGCTTGATGTCGTCGCTGATCTCCGGACTGGCGACTGAAAACGCCACTTTGTAGAAATCGTTGTTATAAAGCTTCACCGGCGACCCCGGCTGCTCCACGCTCAATGTCAGCACGGAAGGGTAGGAGCACTGCACCCCGTGCAGAACGCCCTGCACCGTGTGCCGCGCGCCTTTGGAGTCTCCCGCCGGGTAGTTCGGCGACTCCTCCACCGCTCCGGCGACTTTTCCGTCGACCTTCTTGAAGACGACGACCTTGCCGGCTCCCGGGTCTTTGATCACGACCCCGTCCATCTGCTTCGTCGCGACCGTCGTGACGACGGGCTCGCCGCCCGCCTGCTGCGAGCTTTGCTGGCTG
>CAXTWP010000210.1:5203-5495 GCA_964247945.1 uncultured Acidobacteriaceae bacterium
CTTTCAGAACACCGATGGCGCCCGGAAACTGGTCCTCTGCTTCCAGCACATTCGCCGCGTTGATGCGGTAGCCGAGATTCGCCGGTTCAAGCTGCACCGCCTTGATGTTCAGCCTGTGCGCTTCGTCGAGTCGCTGGTGCCGCGTCCCGTAAAACATCGCCAGGCTGTCGTACGCCGGCGCAAAGTCCGGCTTCAATGCGATCGCCTGGCGCAAGCTCGACTCGATCGCCTGGTCCTGGTCGCGGCTCCCCGCGTTCATCGACATCGCCGCGAAGTAGTAATGCGCCAGGCG
>CAXTWP010000211.1:0-5489 GCA_964247945.1 uncultured Acidobacteriaceae bacterium
GCTCCTTCGAAGACCGAACTTATCCGAGCGGGCTCGGCGTCAACACGCGTTTACTAGGCTGGGGCGTCGGCTTTTTCGACATGGATAACGACGGCTGGCTGGACATCTTGATCTCGAATGGTCACGTGTACCCGGAGGTCGAAGGGACAAAGATCGATGCGCCCTATGCGCAGCAGAAATATCTTTATCGGAACCTTCGCAACGGCCAGTTTGAGGAGGTGACGGCGCAGGGCGGCCCGGGGATCAACGCGGCGGCCAGCGCGCGTGGCTGTGCCTTCGGCGACTTCGACAATGACGGTGACCTCGATGTGGCGGTGAACTGCGTGAACAGCCTGCCGCAGCTGCTGCGCTGCGATGCAGCCACAGGCCGCAACTGGATTAAGGTACGGACGGTGGGGGTCAAATCGAATCGCACCGGCATCGGCGCGCGCATCAGCACCACAACCGTTACAAATGGCAAGCCTTTGGTGCAGATCGAGGAAGTACGTAGCGGTGGCAGTTACTATTCACAGAACGACCTGCGCATCCACTTCGGTCTAGACCGGGCTGCCAAGGCCGATGTGGTTGAGATTCGCTGGCCTTCAGGAGCGGTCGACACGCTGAAGGACTTGCCGGCGAACCGCCTCTATGTGATTCAAGAGGGCGGAAAGATCCTGCGCAGCGTGAATTGGATCGAAACGAAGTCATGAAATGTCTCCGTTGCCTACCGCTGATTTTATTTGCGGTGAGCCTGGTCGCACAGCAGCCTTACACGCCAACTGTGGAGCACCCTGCTCCGGCCTGGTTTGTGGATGTTGCGGACAAGGCCGGAATCACTGTACGGAACGTGAACGGCAGCGTGGACGCCAAGCGATACATCATTGAGGCGACCGGCTCCGGCGTGGCCATTCTCGATTACGACCGCGACGGCTGGCCGGACATCTTCCTGGTCAACGGAACCACAATGCAGCCCGCGCCTACGGGCGAAAAAGCGACGAGCCATCTCTTCCATAACAATCGCGATGGCACCTTTACGGATGTGACGGCGAAAGCGGGACTGGTCTCCAACGGTTGGGGACAGGGCGCTTGTGTGGGCGACTATGACAACGACGGCAACGAAGATCTGTTTGTAACGGGCTACGGTACAAACCGTCTTTTTCATAACCAGGGCGACGGTACCTTCAGGCAAGTGGCTTAGCAGGCGGGAGTCGCTGGCAGCGGCAAGGAGTGGGGTACGGGCTGCGCCTTTGTAGATTATGACCGGGACGGCAAGATCGACATCGCCGTGGCCAACTACGTGCATTTTGACCTGGCCAAGGTGCCCACGCCGGGCTCGGCCGGATGCATCTGGAAGGGCGTTCCGGTGATGTGCGGGCCTCGGGGCCTGGCAAGCGCGCCGAATGTGCTCTTCCATAATCTGGGCAACGGGCGGTTTGAGGACGTAAGCAAGGCGAGCGGGGTCGAGCGGACGACGGGCCACTATTGCTTCTCCATTACTACGCTCGATTACAACGACGATGGCTGGCCCGACCTGTATGTCGCTTGCGATTCGACGCCGGCGATCCTTTACCGCAACAACAAAGACGGCACGTTTACCGATGTCGGCGCTGAAGCGGGCGTCGCCTTTAACGAGGACGGCCGTGAGCAGGCGGGCATGGGATCGACCGCCGCGGACTACGATGGCGATGGGCGGATCGACCTCTTCAAGACCAACTTCTCGGATGACACCTCAACGCTCTACCACAACAATGGCGGCGGCACCTTCGATGACACCACGTACGCGGCGGGACTGGGGATCAACACCGACGCGCTGGGGTGGGGCGCGATGTTTGCCGACGTGGATAACGATGGCTGGCCTGACCTGCTGGTCGTCAATGGCCATGTCTACCCGGAGGTGGATTCCGCCAAGCTGGGTGCGGAGTATCGCGAGCCCCGCCTGCTCTATCGCAATCTGGGCAACGGCAAGTTCAAAGATCTAAGCAAGGTCTCCGGTCCAGGTCTTACGGAGCCGCGTTCAAGCCGCGGCCTGGCCGTCGCCGACCTGTTCAACGATGGGCGTTTGGAAGCGGTGGTCAACAATCTGAGCGACCGACCGCTGCTGCTTGTCAATTTAGCCCGGAATCAGAATCACTGGATCGGCCTGCATCTCGTAGGAACGAAGTCAAATCGCGACGCGATCGGCGCTCGTGTAACCGTTACCGGCACACAGAGACTCTGGGTGGACGAAGTCCGTAGCGGTTCCAGTTACAATTCGTCGAGCGACCTGCGGGTGCACTTCGGACTGGGTGAGGAGACGCACCTGAAGGGCATCATGGTTCGATGGCCAAACGGAGAGACGGAACTGTTCGAAGCGCCAACGAGAGCCGACCAAATCGTTGCATTGATCGAAGGTAAAGGACGACCAGCTACTTAGAGATTGCTTCCGTGGCCGCTCCCTGGGTCGACGCCATCTCAACAGCGGCTTGGCTTGCCTGCTGTTTGCTGAGCACCTCAAGACGGACGTTGGCCACGCCCGTCGAGCGGATGCCGAGGCGCTCGGCCGCTCCACGCGAAAGATCGATGATGCGGTCGGCGAAGAGTACGCCGCGGTCGTTGATGCGCACGATGACCGACTTATGGCTGCGGAGATCGATCACCTTGACCATGGTCCCGAACGGCAGAGTGCGGTGGCAGGCGGTCATCTCGTTCATGTCGAAGGTCTCACCGCTGGCGGTCTTGTGACCATGGAGGACAGCACCGTACCAGGAGGCAAGCCCGGTCACCGGCGGGCGGAGAAAGGCAAAACGCTTCTTCTTCGTTGCCGGCTGAAGCGTCGTGGGAGCCGCGGCAGCGGGTGCTTCGACGGACATCTGTGGAGCAGGGCCAAAAGGATGGTTGGCGAGGCCGGGAATCGACATCATCAGAAGAGCGACAACAGAGCACCCGGCGCAACGCAATTCGTTCGATAGAAGCAAGCGGTCTCCTGGGCGAACGTTCTTCGCCCTAACAATCTTACCGTTCCGGAAGGAGACTGCCAACTTTTTTCTATCGGGAGCACGATTTACGGTGCAGTTTATCTACAGCAGGATGAGCCACTTAGAAGATCGAAGCCTTGTCAGCCGGGAGGTATCGCTTCGTCTACTTGCCTGCCGGGCGAGACACGGTAGGCTGTAGGTTGCAGTCATTGCCGCGCTCGCCCGGGTCACCCATGCAAGTCAGCACGCCGTCGTTCTTTGTGTTCTTCTTTACCGTCTGGCTGTTGTACTGGGCGGCGGCGCGGCATAGCGCGGCGCGGTTAGGCGTCCTGCTGGCGGCAAACGGCTTCTTTCTAGCCAAGTTCGGTTGGGTCTACCTTGTGCTGCCCGTAGCAGCCTCGATCGACTTTCTAGTCGGGTGGGGTTTGGCGAGAACGGAAGCAACTGCCCGGCGGCGGTCCCTGCTCGCAGTGTCGCTTGGGATGAACCTCGCGCTGCTGCTGACGCCAAAGCTGCTGGCGCTGCGGGGTGGCGATCGTGTGAGCTGGCTGCTGACATTAAGCCTTTCCTTTTACTGCTTCCAGTCGCTGACCTACACGATCGATCTCTACCGCAGGGACGAAGAAGCGCAGGCGACCCGCAGCTACCTTGCCTATCTCTGCGCCGCCGTCTTCTTCCCGGTGATGATCGCCGGGCCTATTTTGCGACTGCATACTTTCTTGAAGCAGATTGTCGCTCCGCCGCAGTTGACGCCCGAGCAGGCCGGCCGCGCCCTGCTGCTGATTGGCATCGGCCTGGTCAAGAAGCTGCTCATAGCCGACTTCCTGGGGCAGAATCTCGTCGCCCGCGTCTTCGATACGCCCACCTTGTACAGCGGCGGCGAGGTGCTGGTGGGGGTCTACGGCTACGCGCTCCAACTCTTCTTCGATTTCTCAGGCTATACGGACATCGTGATCGGCGCAGGGCTGCTGCTGGGCCTGCGGCTGCCGGAGAACTTTCGTCAGCCGTATCTTTCAGTCAACCTGATCGACTTCTGGCAGCGGTGGCACATTACCTTCTCGCACTGGCTGCGCGATTACGTGATGGAGTCGCTGCCGCAGCGTCGGCGGCAGCATCCGCTGCTCTCCTACTGCTATAGCGTGCTGGTGACGATGATGCTGGGAGGCCTGTGGCACGGCATCGGCTGGACATTTCTGGCATGGGGAACGCTGCATGGATTGGCACTGGGTACGGTGCGGCTGTGGAAGCAGTCGCCGTACGTCAAGCGGCTGCGTGGAGGCCGGAAGAGCAGTCCGGGTGGGCGCACGGTTGCCACGCTGTTGACGTTCCATTTTGTCTGCTTTACGTGGATATTTTTTAACGCCTCGTCGATGAGCAACGCCTGGAGCATCCTGGGCAGGATAGGCTCGAACACATGGTCGGTTGAGAATCTGACGCTGCCGGTGGTGCTGGTGATGCTGCTGGCGGTGGTGGCCCATTGCCTGCCGCTGAAGTGGCTGGACGGTTCGGCGGAGTTGCTGGGGCGGGTGCCGTTCTGGGTTCAGGGCGCGGCGCTGGCGGGGCTGGTGCTGCTGATCCAGACGATCTCCGGCCGCGGCTCAGCACCGTTTGTGTATGGAAACTTCTGAACTTCGATGACGCGCTTTCCTCTCAAAACCGCCCTTGCCGTCGCCGTCTGTGTTGCCTCGCTGGCGGCGGCGCACCTCTGGAGACCTGAGCTCGGGTTGTCGCCGTTGATCGTACCTGACGCCTGGCACCTGGGACGACCGCATCCAGCCACGCCTCCAGGAGGGTCGGCCTCCGCTCTGCCGGTCATCCCTCCGGCTACGCCCCCCGTAAGCACAACAGGCTCTCAGGCGACAGCGGTGCAGGCGCGGCCGCCGCTCTCGGACTTCCTCTTCGACGACGCCGGATCGCTCGACGGCCTCTTCCAGGCGTTGTCACGGCTGGAGCCTTCGAATCCGAACGGGCATGGGCACGTAACCATCCTCCACTATGGCGACTCGCCCACCACCGCCGACCTGATCACCGGCGATGTGCGGGCGCTGCTTCAGCAACGCTTCGGCGACGCGGGGTACGGATACCTGCTCATCGCCAAGCCGTGGGCCTGGTACGGCCACCGCGACACCGACATCGACGCGCATGGCTGGACCATCGGCACAGCAGTGGGCAAGGGTCGCGCTGACACGTACGGCCTTGGCGGCGCGAGCTTTCGAGCCGAGGGTGGCTCGGCCGCCAGCCATATCACGCTCAAAGACGCCGCGCAGAATGCGATGGAGCTTTCCTTCCTGGAGCAGCCGGACGGCGGTACGATGGCCGTCTCAGCTACCGGTCCTGACGGAACGTCGCAGACGCTTCCTTCCATCGATACGCAGGGTGACGCGCGCAAACCCGCCTGGCGGACGATCACCCTGCCGCCTGGCACCAAGGCCGTCGATCTGAAGCCGGTGAGCGGCCGTATCGAGCTGTTCGGCGAAAGCTTCACCCGGTCCCAGCCGGGCATCCTCTACGACAGTCTTGGACTTAACGGTGCCTCGACCACGGTGCTCTCGCGCG
>CAXTWP010000212.1:0-5463 GCA_964247945.1 uncultured Acidobacteriaceae bacterium
GTAGAGTTCATCAGCAGGAACTCCGAACGCCCCACAATCGCCTCCATGGCGCAGGTATCATCGCGAAAAGGCCAACTCTTCCAAAGCGAAGTTCCCTGGATCAGCATCCCGGCGGCAAGATGGGTGCCCTCCGTATCGCTACTGTTGAAATACTTGTGCTCCGTGTATTCATTGCCATCGGTAGGGCCAGTGTAGGACTGGGTTAGATCGCGGGAGAGAGACAGCCCCGTAATCACCATCGTTCCGGTTAGTTCCACGTTCTGCTGCCGGCCGATCTCAAACTCATCCGCCTGTAGAACCACAAATCGCAGATTGGGCAGCGCCCGTTTGAAATATTCCAGCAGAAAGATAGCGTCCAGGTTGTTCGACGGATCGATAATCACAGCCCGTATCCGATGCTGCCTAAGGCTAGCCACAACCCCCTGGAGCGCGTGATCGATCCGGACCGCCTCCTGGTCCGTTGCGAACGTATGGGGACTGTCCTCCTGCACCAAGTGGGCACTCTCCCCCAGCGTCACCGGTACGCTCCACAACGGCAGCTTAACGCCGTTGATCTCCGTACCGGAAGGCACCATCGCATCCGTCTTGTTCCGTAAAGTAGAAAGATCGCGTGGAAACGTGAGCCTAAGAGGATGAACGTCTGGATCGCACCCGAAGTAGACCTTCTTCGCCACATCACTTTGCATATCGAAGCTATCCACACTGTATGCACTCTCGTCTTCAACAAGTGAAGCAATGTTCTTCGGGCAATAGCCGATTCGATGAAGGCGGTCGAATGCCTCCTTGATCTGTGTGTTATCCGTTGGAGCAAGCGAGACAAACCAGCTATGCTGCCGTGATTCCGGTGTCAATAAGGGATTTTCCATGAGCTGATTCAGTTCAGCACATGGAGCAAAGCCATAAACGTCGTATGCGCTTACAGCTTCAGCACTCGCCGCCAGGCCTCCTGAGCAATCAAACGCCGTCCTAAACCACCCAGATGAAACGCTTGCAAGCAGCTTTGGTGAAGTAGGCTTGAAAGAGGAATCGTCTACGGATTTTTTCGCGTTATCACATGGAGGGTTGACTGACCACGAACCTTCAATCCCAAATGCTTTCTTCGTGAAAGAATCCACAAGAGCGGCGGAACTCACGATAGGGCTGATGATATGCAGAGGAGTTGCTGTGCATATGGGACTAAGACTGTTTTGCCGAAGCACCTCCGCCATCCCCAGCAGAGAAGCCGAGAAGTGGGGCCCGACAATCGATAGGAGGGCAGGTTCATTTGTCTGTTCCGACCTCGCATTCTGCATCTCCTGCATGTCGTACAAAGCATTTGCAAACTGGGAGCGTTGAATGCCTGAAGTAGGCGTTTCGCCCACGAGGAAGACGAACAATCGATTCCCATCCTTGGTGTGAAAGACCAGCACTCCGGGCTGCTTCAGCTTCTCCTTCCACTCGGTCAGCTTTGCCGGATCCGGCCCGAAGGTGCTTGGATTGTCAGTCGGATCCCAGGGCAGCCAGAACCGTGAGATCGAATAATCCGACAATCCGGCGGCCGACTCTAGCGCCTCGATGTTTCGATCGAAGTACAAGCCGAAATGGCTCGCCAGCGGGTCGGGAATCGTGGCGATCAGCACCTTGACTCTGCCTGGATCTTCGACGCACTTGGATATATCGCCTACGGCGTGAGACCGCACCACGTACTTCTCGTCGATTTTCTCGTTTTTGGAGTTCGTGTAATGACGCGTGTATTCAGTCGCCTCGGCAACGGCATGCTCCGGCACGGGATGCGCGAGTGCTCCCGTATGCTCCTCAACGTGCGTCGCGCCATGATCAAACTTCGCCCTGTACTCACCGCAGATGGCAGTCCACGGCCCCGCATCGCTATGGCTTGCCGCGGCTGCCGCACCGGGCATGATCTGGGGTGATGTCTGTTTGGGGGTGTTTGTCGGATTGAATGGGCCAACACCACCCGTAGTCGAGCCTCCCGACAGGAAGAGCGCCAGAAACGCCGCTCCTCCTACGCCTGTCATCAGGCTTCCGGCTTTGTTCTCCATGGTTCACCTCACCGCGGGGCCCAAAACCTAAAGCAGAACAGTTGTCCCTACACACGACTCGTCGTGCGTTGAGATGGCAGTCCTACTACTATTTAATCAGCAAATATTTAGACGGCCTCGGCACTACCGCACAGTCACGAAGTGTATCCACCAAACGATGTGAAGACGGCCAAAACATAACGTCACGCAGGCTGGAAAGCAAGAAAAATTTACGGCGCGATCTGAAGTCAGGATATTGGCGCTGCTTAACTAGACGGGACGCGTTCCAAGACTCTACCGTCCCCCGATCGTCCTCTGGATGGCAGCCAGCGCCAATGGCTCCATGATGGCGTAGCCGGCGGCGGTGGGGTGGACGCCGTCGGAGCTGAGGCCGGGCTTCATGCCGCCGGCTTCGTCGGCCATGGCGGTGTAGTAGTCGAGGTAGGTGAAGCCGTGGGTGACGCAGTAGCCCGCCAGCCAGCTGTTGAGCGCCTGGATCTTGGGCGCGGGCTTGAGCCCGGGCTTCCAGGGATAGTCGGCGACGGGAAGGATGGAGGATACGATGACGCGAATGCCGTTCGCCTTGGCGAGGTCGGTCATGGACTTGAAGTTGTCCTCGATCATCTCCGGGGTTTCCGGGCCGGTGTTGCCGGCGATATCGTTCGTCCCGGCGAGAATGACGACCGCCGTCGGGTGCAGATTAATCACGTCCTGGCGGAAGCGGACGACCATCTGCATGGTGGTCTGGCCGCTGATGCCGCGATTGACAAAGGGCTGGTCCGGAAAGAAGGTGCCGCGGCTTCGGCCCCACGCATCCGTAATGGAATCACCATAGAAGACCACGCGCCCGGTCGCATCCTTGGGCAGGGCCTGGTTCTCGGCCTGATAGTGTCCAAGCCCGGGCCAGTCGGCCGGCCTTGACTGCAGGGCGGCAAACGCCTTTGCGTCCGGCGCGGCCGGCTTTGTGACAGGCGCGGCCTTCACGTCCGGCGTAATCGTCTTCGTGTCCGGCGCGGCCGTCTGTGCCATGCCGATACCCGACACACTCCCTAGAGCCACTCCCAGCAGCAGCATCCGAGCCTTCATTCTGTCTCCTTCGCATGTCCCAAGTGCGTACTGATTGTAGAGGACGCCGCTTATCTTCAGGGAGCGAGCCTCACGGCGGCAGAACCACTCTGCTATACCTTAACTCTAGATGAAGCCCGGCCTCTCGACGCACGTTTTTCTTCAGCAGCGGCTTGGCCCAGGGCTGCTTGACGCGCTGCGGGATGGCGGAGCGGAGACGATCGAGGTCTTCGCCGCGCGGCACCATTTCGACTACACCGACCGGCAGGCGGTGCGCGAGACCGCCGACTGGTTCCGAACAAACGGAATGGGCGCGGCGCTGCACCAGCCGCTCTATGCCGACGCGCAGTGGTCGCGGCACGTCGCGCCGACCATCAACCTGATCGATGTAGAGAAGTCGCGCCGGATCGATGCGATGGATGAGGTAAAAAGGGCGCTTGAGGCGGCGGAGCAGGTGCCCTTCACCGCTCTCGTCTTGCATCTAGGGCAAAAGGATGACCGCTGGAGCCCGCGCTCGATCGAGCACTCGCTGACCGCCATCGAACACTTGAAGGCGTTCGCGCATCCGCTGGGCGTCAAGATTCTGCTCGAAAACCTGCCGAATGAGGTCACCACGCCGGAGCACCTGCTGGAGATTCTCAAGATCGGCCACTTCGATACAGTCGGTATCTGCCTGGATGTCGGCCATGCGCATCTCGCGGGAGGAGGTGCGGGTATTGCTACCGCGTTTGAGCTTTGCGGCGCGCGCGTTGCCCAGCTTCACCTGCACGATAACCACGGCCAAAAGGACGAGCATCTCTGGCCCGGCTCCGGCACCATCGATTGGAAGGCCGTGAGCCGTCAAGTCTCCGCGCTGAAGCCGGAGGTGGGTAGTCTGCTGGAGGTTGGTTACGAGCCGAACGAGGCCGCGGAGGCGGTTACCCGGAAGGCACGGCAGTTTTTCGATGAGCAGTCTCGTCTGGCAGAGGAACTCGCCGCCACCGAGCAGCCCGCCTGACCCCGAACCGCGTCACTGAAACAGCCTGATTCCCGCTATGCCTCGAGCTCCCGCCTCCGCGCACAGAGCGGCGTTCGCGGGAGTCACCCCGCCCAGCGCCAGCACGGGAGTCGCTCCCGCGGCCACGCAGGCCTCGTGCAGCATGGATAGTCCTGCGCCGCTTCGTAACGGCGTACCAGCCACCACCTTCTCGAACACCGGGCCAAACAAGATGACGTCGACCCGCTCGGTACGCCGGCGCGCGACCTCCTCGACTGTATGGCAGGAGACAGTCACGATGGGGCAGGGCAGACCTGCCGCCACGTAGAGGAGGCGCACCTGGACTGGCGTAAGCTCGTCCGCGCTCGACGTGAGATGGACCCCATGGGCACCGGTCGCAACCGCCACATCCGTACGGCCGTTGACGATTACTCTAGTCGGAGAGTCATACGAGACGGCAAGCACGGCGCGCGTCAACGAGGCGAGTTCCCCAGCCTGCAAGGTTTTCTCGCGTAGCTGGAAAAATTCAACCCCAGCCTCTGCCAACCGCGCAGCTTGTAGGAGCAGCAAGCTCCAGTCGCCTTCACCCCTTGCGTTCCGATCTGAAATTGCGCAGCGAACCATATCGCGATTCACCTTCCCAGTGTAGGGCTCCAGGCCGCTGTGTGTTAGCTTTTAGCAAGCTGGAGTGGTTACGCCAGGCTAGTTCTTCGTCTTCTTTGGAGCCCCGCGGTAACTTCCGCGGCGATGAAGCAGGCAGCAATGAGCAATTTGAAGGTAAGTGTCCTTACGACGCGCTCCAGGGGCACATGGCCAGGGCAGATGGCTAGGGGCAAATGACTAAAGGCAAGTGTCTATGAGCAGTGTTTACGATCTGATTGTGATTGGCTCCGGCCCGGCCGGGCAGCGCGCTGCCATCTACGCCTCTAAACTCGGCAAAAAGGTGGCCCTAGTTGAGATGCGCGAAGTGGTGGGCGGTGCCTGCATCAACACCGGCACCATACCGTCGAAGACCATGCGCGAGGCGGTACTTCATCTCTCCGGCTACAACTATAAATCCATTTACGGGATGAACTACCGGGTCAAAGAGCGTATCACCATGGCCGATCTCGCCTTCCGGGTGCAGCATGTCATCAAGACCGAGGTGGATGTTACCGAGGCACAGCTTTCACGCAACAACATCGAGATGCTGGTCGGGGTCGCCAGCTTTGTCGATCCCACGCATCTTCAGGTCACCAACTCGCGCGGCTCTTCCATCTATGAAGCCAAGAACATCCTCATCGCCACGGGCACCAAGCCGGCGGCCTCCGCCAAGGTGCCGATCAACGGACGCAGCATCATCAACTCCGATCTTGTCCTCGACCTGCCCAGCCTGCCAAAGACGCTCATCGTCGTCGGCGGCGG
>CAXTWP010000213.1:0-5438 GCA_964247945.1 uncultured Acidobacteriaceae bacterium
GCCTATGCCAATGTCGTCGCAAAACAGCGGGTCGCCCGCGGCGATGCGCGCTATGAATACCGGCCCCAGATCGCCTTCGGCGCGCAGTACAACCGCTTTGCCGCGTACAACGGTTACAGCTATTACTACAATCACTTTCAGCAGAATAACGCCGAGATCGGTGTGCAGATCACACTGCCCTTCTTTGACTTCGCCCACCGTGCCCACGCCCGCCAGTCCGCCGCCGACGCCATTCGCGCCCAGCATGAGGCCGACCAGCAGCGCGGCATCTATCTTGATGGCCGGATCCGAGTGCGGCACGCCGCGTCGGAGTTATCCGCCCAGGCGGAGATCGCCTCGCTCGACCAGCAGCTCGCTCAGCAGCAGCTCGAGGTAACGCTGCTCCAGCTTCAAAACGGCAATGGGAACCTCTCCGGTCGCCAGACGACCCCACGCGACGAGCAGAACGCCCGCATCGCCGAACGCGACCGCTACATCGGCGCGCTGAACGCCACGCTCCAGCTCCGTCAGTCACAGATCAACCTGCTGCGCCAGAGCGGCCAATTGGAGTCTTGGCTCAAATCACTCCCCACCAAATAGGCCGTGTCAGAAATGAACGATCAGGTCTGAAGCCACCGTCAGCTGGCTTCGCTGCTTGCCTGTATCGTAAGCGGCGCGGTCCCAGGCGCGGTCAAATCGCAGCTCCGGCCGAAACTGCACTGTCGTCCCAAACCATCGTGTCCAGGAGAGCGTCTCCTCCGAGTATCGGGTCTGGTAGCCGGTTCGCTGTCCCTTCTTGTCGTTTAGAAAGTCTGTACGCAAGCTGAAGAAGCTGTGGCCGGTGTGTTCGTACTGGAGGAAATTGACAATCGCGTACTCCGGTGCCGTGCAGCGCGCCAGCCCCGCCCGGCAGACCGCCGCATTGGTGTTAATCTCCGGCGTGATTGGGCCACCGGCTGCCGGAACGTCCCTCTGGTACATAAACCAGCTCTCGGTGGCGCTATGGATCTTCTTCGAAAAGCGGTGATACCAGGTGGCGTCATACTGCTGCAAGTTGTTGTACGCGTACCTGGCATCGTTGATTCCGTTTGCGCACACATAGAAGTTGTCGTTCACCGACTGCGTCGTGTAGCTGACACACGCCGTTCCGGAAGGCTTCGCATCGCTTGTCCATGGAGCAACGTCGTGGCCCGCGCAGATGCCGAGCTGCACCAGCCACTGATCGGTCAATTTTACCGTCGCCAGCATGCCGGTGTCCGTAAACGGATCGACTGCGTACAGCAGCGAGTGCGAAAACGTGTAGTTGTTCGGCGCAAGCTGCGCTTCGATGCCGGGAATCGAAATATACCGGCCCACCCGCACATTCATCCCTTTTGCCACGCGCGGCAGGTACAGGTCGACATATTCCAGCGCGGGGTCGAAACCATACTGGCGATTATGGTCCAGCAACTGACTCGAGAAGTATCCTTTGCTCGTGGTAAACCGATAGTCCGCGCCTTACAGCGCCGTCAGGTGAAAGCCCCAGTCGACGCGTTCCCGCTGCACCGTGTCCGGCAGGCGCTCCGCGTAAAGCACCGCCTGGTTCAACTCCAGCCGGTTCGCGTGCAGGTCGTTGGCCACCGGCAGGTTTGACTCCGACGACGTGCTTCCATTCACCGTAGGCTCGAGCCATCCATACAGCTTCGTCCTGGAGCGCGCCCGGTTAATAGCAGTCATCAAGGCATAGCTTTGCGTGTCGGGCTCCCCAATCACTGGCGATCCGCCATAGGACCAATCCGAGTTGGGGAACGGCGGCGAATCGAGCGGCGAAGGCAAACCTCGCCGTGGCGGCGAGGGCGCAGGCGCTGAAGTCCCTTTCCAGTCGTCACGATAAAACTGCGCCCACCGTTCCAGAACATCGGGCTTGGAGGCAGTGTCCTGCGAATGGCCTGGTCCGCAAGCGAGCAGCAAAGCAACGGCTGCACTTCCTTGTAGCAGACGACGACCGCTTTTCATTCTTCCGGTCCTCCGCCTGTACCTGGACGTAGGATGCGGGCAAGCCGCGTGCAGTCAGACATCAGCTCCGCGTTACCGCCCGCACCGCGCTCTCGACCATCTGACCCGCCGCCCCCAGCGCCTCGCGCCCGGCCTCCTGCCAGTCCCACGCTCCTGCTTCGACGATGGGCATCAGCAGCGTCACCTTTGTCCCGCGACCCGGACGACTCACCACCTCCAGCGCCGCCGCCGCCCCGTACAGGACCTCCATCCGTTCGCGAACATTCTTCATCCCGATGCCCGTTCCCGGGTGCACCAGGCCGCTTCCCCGCGCAGGGTCGTTCCGCTCGGGTGTCATGCCGACCCCATCGTCCTCCACCTCCACCAGCAGCCGGCTCTCCACAATCCGGCTGCGCAAGGTCACCGTTCCCCCGCCAAGCCGCGGCTCCAGCCCGTGCTTGATGCTGTTCTCAATCAGCGGCTGCAGCAACATGCTCGGCACTACAATCTCCAGCGTCTCCTCGGCGATCTCCTTGATCACCCGCAGCTTGTCTCCGAACCGCACCACCTCGATCCCCAGGTAATCGTCGGTAAACTCCAACTCTTCGCGGAACGGCACAAATGCTTCGCGTTCTTTCAGCAGCATCCGCAGGATGCTGGCCAGCTTGACGATCATCTCGCGCGCCAGCTCCGGCTGCGACCGGACGAGGGATGTAATGGAGTTGAGCGTATTGAACAGAAAATGCGGGTTGATCTGCCGTTGAAGCGCGTCCAGCCGGGCCTCCATCAGCAGCCTTCCCTGCTCCTCCAGCTTGCGCTCGTTGCGGATGGCGTTCCACACCTTCAGCGGAATCCCCACAACGATCGGGGCGGTCGCGCAGATCAGCAGTTCGACCCACCATGTGTTCGAGTGCAGTTCAAAAAAATGCCGCGGGTAGAACCGCGACAGCATACTGGTCGAGAACTGCATCGCCATCACCAGCAGCAGCAGCAGGATCTGCCGGTCCAGCCGCGGATGCCGCAGGTTCCGCGTTACCCAGCGATAGATGCTCAAATCGATCATCGGCGAAAAGGTCCAAACCTCCTCACGGTCCGCCGTGCGCCCGAACGCCCCGGCGATCGCTCCCACCGCCAGGTTCACCGGCAGGGCCCAGTACTCATGGTGCAGCACCGCTGGCAGAGCCAGGGCGGCACCACCACCCATGGCGGCCAGTGGCCCGATCAGCACCCCCAGCAGGATCGTCGCCTCAAAGGAGATGTCCGCCGCCCAAAAGTTCGGCACCGTGAGTCGTATCCACACCCCCAGCGTGAGCGGCACACAGAGCATGGCGACCAGCCCCAGCGTCTGGCGCGGTGTCCGCTTTGCTTCCAGCAGCGCATTCTTGAACGTACTGGACCGTCCCAGCGAGGTCGATACCGCCGCCGCCACGCCAAGCTCCACCAGCAGCGTAATCAGGAGCAGCTTGGGATCGACCTGCGTCATTCCCTTACTGTACCGCTTACCGTAAGGCTCGTTCGTTCCAGACGAAAGCGCGTTGGGTCAAATCGTTCCTCTGTGAATCCAAATAAACGTGAGCACCCAACCGTATAATCAAGCCATGCCCTTCGCCAGCGTCCGTAAAATCGCAGACGCCGACTTCCCAACCCGCTGGGGTCATTTTCGCATCCTCGGCTTTGAAGGCGTCGTCACCAATCCCGAGCCGTGCAACAACTCGCTGCCCGCGCCCCTTACCCGCACCGAGTCCGCCGTCGCTCTCATCATGGGCGACGTCCACACCGCTCCGCCCATCGTCCGCATCCACTCCCAGTGCATGACCGGCGATGTCTTCCACTCCCTTCGCTGCGACTGCCGGCAGCAGCTGGAACTTGCCCTCGCCATGATCTCCGAGGCCGGCTGCGGCATCCTCTTATACGAACAGCAGGAGGGTCGCGGCATCGGTTTGATGGCCAAGCTCCGCGCCTACGAGTTGCAGGACATGGGCCGTGACACGATCGAGGCCAACCTTGAACTCGGCTATAAGGCCGACTGCCGGCAGTACGAACTGCCGGCCGAAATTCTCAAGAGCCTGAAGGTGACGTCCGTTCGGCTGATCACCAACAACCCAGAAAAGGTCGAGGCCCTTGAAGCCGCCGGCATCGCCGTCGCCGAACGCATCTCCGCCCTTGTCCCCGAGTCCGACGAAAACGCCCGCTACCTCGAGACGAAGCGTGAAAAGATGGGCCATCTCGTCGGCTGATTTACTTCGTTGCACTTGCTCTCCTTATTTGTCGTTCCCGAAGGGAATCTGCTTTCCGCAGCCTGACCATGCCCCCTCTACAGCTCCTCGTCTTTGACCTCGATGGCACCCTCATTGACTCGGAGGCCGACATCGTTCGCTCCGTCAACGCCGCGCTCGACCACTGCGGCCGCCCGCCGCTGCCCAGCGCCACGATCGCAAGCTATATCGGCGACGGCGCGAGCACCCTTATACGGCGCGCTTTGCGAGAACCGGACGACGATTTACACGATCCGCAACTCGTCGCCCGCGCGCTTACCTTCTTCCTTGACTTCTACCGTGTCCACAAACTGGACCACACCTACCTCTATCCGGGCGTGCTTGGCGCACTGGAAACCATCCGCCGCGACCACCCCGGCCTCCTGATGGCTGTCCTCACCAATAAGCCCGTCCGCCCCTCACGCGACATCTGCGCCCACTTCGGGCTGGACCGCTTCTTCTTCCAGAACTACGGCGGCAACAGCTTCCCCACCAAAAAGCCTGAGCCGTTGGGGCTGAACACCCTCATCGTCGAAGCGAGCGAACTGCGCAGCACCCTCATCGCACCCGAATCCACTCTCATGATTGGCGACTCCAGCGTGGACATCCTTACGGCACGCAATGCCGGTGCACGCTCGCTCGGCTGCACGTTCGGCCTTGCGCCTGACAGCCTTGCCGCAGCCCAACCCGACGCCATCGCCCAAACTCCCGCCGAGTGGCCAACCATCGTTGCGAACCTGATGATTTAACCTGACAGTTCTTCATCCTGCGTCTGGGTGATTGCGATCTTGGTGCTTGCCTTTTGAGCGACCGCATGACCCGCCGCCACCGCCGCCAGGCAAAGCGCCACCGACAAACCCACGTTCAACAACGCCCGCTCCCACTCGCCCGCGCGCAGCAGGTCGAACGTCTGCAGACTGAACGACGAGAACGTCGTAAATCCACCGCAAACCCCCACCATCACGAACAGCCGACAACTCTCCGGCATCGCGTACCGGCTCCCCGCCAGCGTCAACGTCCCAAAAAAACCGATGACAAAGCATCCGAGCACATTCACGCACACGGTTCCCCAAGGGAACTGCGCGCTCACGGTCACCATCGCCCGCGTAAGACCGTACCGCGCTATCCCGCCAAGCGCGCTTCCGATGGCCACCCACACGTAGTTCATAGCCCCCTCCTCAGTAGGCATGATGATAGCCGCTACCGCACCCCGCCCCACCCGAACCGCAC
>CAXTWP010000214.1:0-1686 GCA_964247945.1 uncultured Acidobacteriaceae bacterium
GTCCACCACAATCGTCGGTCCGCCGAACTTCTCGAACGCCGCTACGCAGTTCACGATTCGGTCCGCCCCGACCTCGGAAGGGTTATCGGTCAGCACGGGAAGGCCCGTCTTGACTCCCGGTTCGATGAGAAGTGGCTTGCGATGGAAGTAGTGCTCCGCAACTTCGCGGAGCATCCAGTCGAGCGGCGGCACGACTGACGAGATCGCGATGCCGGTAACAGCCTCCATCTCTAAGCCGCGCAGCGCAAACAGCCCGCGCAGCGTGCTGCCGAACTCATCGGCGGTCTGGCCTGAGGGCGTAGTCATGCGCCAGTCGGCAATCAGCTCGGCCGGCCGGCCAGTTGCCAGCTTGTAGAGCGCGAAAACCGTGTTGGAGTTGCCGACGGCGATGGCGAGCAGCATGATCCTATTGTCTACGAAATCATCCGAACGCCGCCCGAGAGTACTGTCTGCCGAACGCCGTCGTCACGATCGACAAGCAGAAAACCCTTTGCATCAAGCCCCGCGGTCACGCCGTTGTAGCCGCTCCCTTCATCCACATGGACACGCGTGCCGCGCACCCATGTCGAAGCAGCGGCAAAACGATCGAGAACATCCATCGCATCCGCTTCAAGCCGCTGCAACTCGCCATCCAGCGCACACAACAGCGCGCTCAACACGGCCTCGCGCGCCCAACCGCGCCCAGTCTGCAATCGAAGCGAAGTGGCCAACGCCGTAAGTTCCGCCGGGAACCCGGCATGATTGACGTTGATGCCGACACCGATGACGGCATAGCGCAAGGCCGGTCCAGCCTGCGAAGTAACAGCAGTCTCGACCAGGATGCCGCCGCACTTCTTGCCCGAGAGCAGCAGGTCGTTCGGCCAGCGAATGTCCGGCGTTAGTCCCGTGACACCGGCGACGGCGCTCCGCGCGGCAAGCCCAATCGCCAGTGCGAGCCATAGGCTGCGATCCAGCGGCAGCCGCGGCCGGACCAGCACACTCACATACAGCCCATCATCCGGTGCCGAGTGCCATCCATGCCCGCCGCGCCCCCGTCCGGCGGTCTGCTCATCCGCCACCCATACTCCGGTCACCGCGCCCGCCTGCGCGGCTTCAAGCGCCAGCGTGCTCGTCGAACCGACGGTGGTGAAGTGCTGGAGTGTACCGCTGAATTGCGTTCCGGCAATGGCTGCTTCCACCGCAGCCGGATCAAAACTAGCCGGCATCAGCCACAATCTTCATACTCAGATCCACCGCCACCGCCGAATGCGTCAGCGCGCCCACCGAGACAAAATCCACGCCCGCCAGCGCATACGACCGCACCGTCTTCAGGCTCATGTTGCCCGAAGCCTCGATCGGCACCCCCGGCAGCGAGGCTCGGATCTGCTTCACCGCCTTCTTCACCGTCGCCGGCGTCATGTTGTCCAGCAGGATCGACTCCGCCCTGCCCGCGATCGCCTGATCCAGTTCCTGCTGGCTGCGCACCTCCACCTGCACCGCCTGCCCCTTACGCCGGTCTTTCAGCGCCTTTTCCAGCACCGCCGGCAGACCGCCGCCCAGTGCGATGTGGTTGTTTTTGATGAAGCGCAATCACTATCCTTTGATAATCCGAATGAAGTAATTGGTGTACTTAAGGACTACCTTGAATCGGGAAGTTTCTCGCGGGGAGGTAAACAGCAGAATATAGCGACATCTGGAATCGTCATG
>CAXTWP010000214.1:1696-5417 GCA_964247945.1 uncultured Acidobacteriaceae bacterium
GTTTTTGATGAGAATGCCGTCCGCCAGGTCAAGCCGGTGGTTCACCCCCCCGCCGCAGCTCACGGCGTATTTATCGAGCGCCCGCAGTCCCGGGATTGTCTTGCGCGTGTCCAGTACTCGCGTCTTCGTGCCCTTCAACTCGCCCACAAACTCATTCGTCAGCGTGGCGATCCCGCTCATCCTCTGCATCAGGTTCAGGATCACTCGCTCGGTTGAAAGCAGGGCGGCCGCCTTATACCGGATCACGGCGATCGTCTGCCCCTTCTTCACCTTCACCCCGTCGAAGATCTCCGGATGGCTGATCACCTCGAACCGCCCCGGCATCCCGCTCATCTTCGCAAACAGGTCCAGAAACACCGGGATGCAACCCAACCCCGCAATCACGCACGGCTGCTTGGCGCAGATGGTGCCCGTGGCCCGCAGCGTCGGCGAAACAGTCAGCGCCGTGGTCACATCCGCCGCCGCTTTGTCCTCCGCCAGCGCCGCTTCAAGAATCGTCCGAACGCGCCTGCTCTTCCAGTCCATACACCCATCGTAAACGTTCTCTGTCTCGATATGCCCCGCTGCAGGGATAGGTCAGTTGGCCGGAGCCGCTCAATGGTGGCGGTTCGGGACTGTCGACTTGGCTAAGTCATTCTCTAAGATTGCAACGGCTGATCTTCGCAAGTAGACTTATGGAAGGCTGATGGAGCCGTACCATCCACAGGTTCATCAACTTCCCGGCACCACCGCAACGCAAGCCGATGTAGCTCAGTTGGTAGAGCAACTGATTCGTAATCAGTAGGTCAGCGGTTCAACTCCGCTCATCGGCTCCAGTTTCCCTCCCGTAGCGTGGTACAGTATCCCGCATCGTGCGGCACAAATCAGACGCGGCACAAACTCACGCTGCGGATGAACCACATTAGGTACACGTTATCCACGCAAATTGCCGGTAATCCTCTCGGATTGCCCTTGCTAGACGTGGGGGACCACCGCATACTCTGGGTAGTCCTATGGACGCCACCACCCCTACCCTGCCCAGTACCCTGCCCCGGACCAGACATGAACGCTCCGTGACCCCCTACACTCGGCGGGACGTTCTCCGCATTCTTCATCTGCGCGAAGCGCAACTCGCCGCCTGGGAACGGGCCGGGATCTTCGCCCCCGCGCATCACTATGACTTTGAGGACCTCAGCCAACTTCGTACCCTTCGCAACCTTCGCGCCCGGCGCATCTCTGCGCGCAGTATCCGGCGGCACATGGAAGCCATGCAGCGGGTCGCGGGCATCGGCAACCCGCTGCTTGAAGCCGCCGCCGTCGGGCATGGATCGCGGGTGGTTTTCCGGCACGGAGGCGCGCTGGTCGATCCAATAACCCAGCAACTGGCGTTCGACTTCGGCGCGACCGCAGGACGGCCGCTTTGCGTCGGGCCGGGCCAGAGTCCCGCGCGCTGGGAGTTCGATCTGCAGGAGACGTTTCTGCGCGCCGTGCGGCTTGAAGAGGTCGAGGCCACGCGCGCCGAGGCAGCCAGGCTCTATGAGCAGATCCTGCTCGATCATCCGAGCCACGCCGCTTCCGCCATCAACCTCGGTACCATCCGCTACGGGCAGCGGCTCTTCGCCGAGGCCGAGCGCCTGTACCGCCGGGCCACGGTGGCCGATCCCGAATACGCATTGGCCTTCTTCGATCTGGGCAACGTGCTCGACGAGATGCGCCGCCTCGACGACGCGATCGACGCCTACCGCCGCGCCCTCGCTCTCGTTCCGCAGTACGCCGACGCGCATTACAACCTTGCGCTTGCCTATGAGCGCAAGGGCGAACGCCGCCGTGCGCTCCGCCACTGGCTCATGTACGTCCGGCTAGACCCTGAGGGGCCGTGGGCGACCCACGCCCGCGGCCAGGCAAAGAAGATACTCAGCGGCGAGCGCCTCACCATCGTAAGCCGCCGCGGCCGTCTCACCGCCTGCTAAGCGGCGGAGATACCAACCTCCGCCTTGCCCTTGCGTCCGCCCTTTGAGGTTGCCTATCTGTTTGCCCTTTCCGAAGGCAATCCGCTTCTTGCTTTGTACTGCCCTTCTTGTTTGTCATTCCCGGGGGTCGAATCTATGTTCAGCCTCAATCCATGAGGCACGCTGCCCCGAAAGCGACGCGGTGACTCCGCAATCCCTCCACCATAACGCATAGTTCAAGCTCTTCCGTGGTATGCTCTCGCATACATCTTTTCATAGCAGCTTTAATCGAAGGCGACACGTCCCGTTCGGACTGGCCGCGTCTTCTACCGCACCGGTATATGCCACAGAGCCCCGCCCTCGCTGAGCTTGGCGTACCTTATTTCACGTTCCAGGAGCCTCTCCATGCCGCGAATGCACGTCTCGTTCACCCGCATCGTTCTTGCGCTCTGCTTCGCCGTCGCGTACCGTAGCGCCGCACTCCACGCCCAGGTCCAGGCCCAGAACGGCAGCATCCAGGGTGACATCGCCGATGCCAAGGGCGGCATGATCCCCGAAGCAATGGTCGAGGCCGACGAGACCGCCACCGGCACCGCGCACAACGCCGTCACCGACAGCTCCGGCCACTTCTCCTTTCCGTCCCTCCAGCCCGGCCCCTACGTGGTCAAAATTTCCAAGCCCGGCTTCGCCACCACCATCCAGGAGAACCTCAACCTCACCGTCGGCCTCACCATCTCGCTCAAGCTCACCCTCGCCGTCGCCGGCACCAGCGAGACCGTCGTCGTCAACGCCGCGCCTCTTATCGACGAGACCACCGCCTCCTCGACCACTACGCTCAACGAAGCCACCATCGCCACCACGCCCGTCCTCGGCCGCAAGTTCGAAGACCTCGTCACCCTCACCCCCGGCGTCAGCATCGTCCAAGGGCCGGACGGCGACGAGATCAACATCAACGGCCAGCGCGGCATTTTCAACAACATCTCGCTCGACGGCGGCGACTACAACAACGGCTTCTTCGGTGAGCAGTCCGGCGGCCAGCGCGCCGCCGTCGACATCACCCTGGAAGCCGTCAAGGAGTTCCAGGTCGTCGCCTCCGGCGCAAACGCCGAGTTCGGCCGCAGCGGCGGCGGCGTCATCAACGTCATCACCAAGTCCGGCACCAACCAGCTCCACGGCAGCCTGTTCGAGTACCAGCGTCTCGAGGCTCTCACCGGTGCGACCTCCGACGGCACCCCGCTCACCAACTTCCATCGGGAGCAGTTCGGCGGCTCCATCGGCGGTTCCATCATCAGAGAAAAGCTCTTCTACTTCGGTGCCGCCGAGGGTATCGACGAGAATCTCCTGCGCGCCAACCTCAGCCAGTACAACGCCACCAACCTCGGCTCCGCCGCCTGCCCCGTCACCAATCCCGTCTTCGGCTCCAACATCACCGACGCCCAGATCGCCGCCAACGGCGACTGCCAGCGTCAGGTTCTGCTCAACTTCTACAAATCCAACTTCAACGAGGACGACAGCCAGCCCGTCGACCACGTCGTCCACAATGCCGCCTTCTTCGGCCGCGTCGACTGGAACATCAATCCCAAAAACCTCTTCTACACCTCCTATAATTTCGACTACTCCCGCAACCCCAACCAGACCTTCGACGTCGCCACCTACGGCACCTCCGCCAACGGCATTGAAGGCCCCGCCCACATCTCCACCCTCAATGGCAATCTCGTCACCACCGTCAGCGATCACGCCCTCAACGAGGCTCACGCCACCTACGGCTACGAGACCCGCCCCCGCTCCCCCAT
>CAXTWP010000215.1:0-4041 GCA_964247945.1 uncultured Acidobacteriaceae bacterium
TACTGCTGGGCCCCGAACCCGCACCTCGGCCCGCAGCACCCGCCCGTCCCCGGCGTCCACAACTCCGGCTGGGTGCAAAGCCCCGGTAAGCGCGAGTTGCTCGACCCCGCGTACGAGCCGATCCTGAAAGGATACGTTGAAGGCGTCGTCGGTGCCTTCGCCAACGACGACCGCATCCTCGGCTGGGACGTCTGGAACGAGCCGGACAACCGCGGCAGCGACGACAAGACCGATGAGCCGGCCAAGGTGAAGCGTGTGGACCAACTTCTGCCGAAGGCGTTTGAGTGGGCGCGCGCCGCCAACCCTAGCCAGCCGCTCACCAGCGGTGTCTGGACCGGCGACGATTGGACCGGCGCGCACAGCTTCTTCCATCGGGCCAGGGAGAATGCCACCACCCGCATCCAGCTGGCGCAATCCGACGTCGTCTCCTTTCACGACTACAACGGTCCGGCAAAGTTCGAGACCCGCATCCAGCAGCTCATGGTCTACAACCGACCTATCCTCTGCACGGAGTACATGGCGCGCGGCGTCGGAAGCACCTTTGCGGGTTCGCTTCCGATAGCCAAGCGTTATAACGTCGCCGCCATCAACTGGGGCCTCGTCGCCGGTAAGACCCAAACCTACTTTCCCTGGGACTCCGCGCAGCACCCTTATGTCGACCGCCAGCCGAGGATATGGTTCCACGAGGTCTTCAAGCAGGACGACACGCCCTACATTCAGAGCGAAGTCGACCTGATTCGTCAACTCACCGGACGGGGCACGACCGTAGAATCGAAGTAGCGTGAGCGATGCAGCAAAAGATCCCGTCTGCGGGATGACCGTCGATCCTGCAAAGGCGGCCGCAAGCGAGGAGCACAAAGGACACCGCTACTACTTCTGCGGCAAAGGCTGCGCCGCGAAGTTCAAGGCGTCACCCGGCAACTATCTGGAGCCGCGCCCAGCTGCGGTCCCCACAAGAGCCGAGCAGCAAGCCCGCTATGTCTGCCCGATGGACCCGGAGGTCAGCAGGATCGGCCCGGGAAGCTGCCCCAAGTGCGGCATGGCTCTCGAGCCGGAGACGCTCACCGTCGAAGAAGCCAATCCCGAACTGCTCGGTATGACGCGGCGGCTCTGGGCCGCCATCCTCCTCACCGCGCCCATGCTCGTGCTGATGGTCTCGGGCCTTCTTCCCTCCACGCCGCTCCAGCACCTGCTTACGGCAAGAGCGTGGGCGTGGGTCGAGTTTGCCCTCGCCATGCCGGTCGTCCTCGGATGCGGTTCGCCCTTCTTTGCGCGCGCCTGGCAGTCGGTCGTCTCTCGCAACCTGAATATGTTCACGCTTATCGGCCTCGGAACGGGCGCGGCCTACCTCTACAGCGTCGCGGCCATCGTTACACCGGCCTTGTTCTCCGTATCGCTTCGAGACGCGACGGGCCAGATCCCGGTGTACTTTGAGCCGGCGGCGGTCATCGTCACCTTGGTCCTTCTCGGACAGGTGTTGGAGCTGCGCGCCCGCAGCCAGACCGGCAGCGCCGTCCGCGCGCTTCTTGGCCTCGCGCCCACGCTGGCCCGGCGGGTGGACGGGCAGGGCAATGAGGCCGATGTGCCACTCGCCCAGATCGTGGTACGCGATCGGCTCCGCGTTCGGCCCGGCGAAAAAGTTCCCGTGGATGGAGTTCTGTTGGAAGGACACAGCTCCGTCGACGAGTCGATGATCTCGGGCGAACCGATCCCCGTCGAGAAAACCGCCGGGTCCACTGTCACAGCCGGCACGGTCAACGGCACGGGCAGCTTCCTGATGCGGGCCGAGCGGGTCGGCGCGGAGACACTGCTCGCCCAGATCGTCAAGATGGTCGGCGAAGCCCAGCGCACCCGCGCCCCCATTCAACGGCTCGCGGACCGTGTGGCTGGGTACTTCGTTCCCGCCGTCATCCTCGCCGCCGTCGGCACGTTCTGCGTCTGGCGCTTCGCCGGCCCTGAACCTCGCTTCGCGCACGCGCTCGTCAACGCCGTCGCAGTCCTCATCGTCGCGTGCCCTTGCGCGTTGGGCCTGGCGACGCCGATGGCGATCATGGTCGGTACGGGGCGCGGAGCCAAAGCCGGCATACTGATCCGCAACGCCGAGGCGCTGGAGCGTTTCGGCCGTGTCGACACCCTGATCGTCGACAAGACCGGCACACTGACGGAAGGCAAACCAACCCTCACCACCCTCATCCCGGAACCAGGATTCGAGGAAAGGGAACTCCTCGGTCTCGTCGCCGGCTTGGAGCGCGCCAGCGAGCACCCACTCGCCGCTGCCTTTGTGCGTGCCGCCGACGCTCGACATCTACAGAGGACCGTCGCGCAAAGTTTCCTTTCCATCACCGGAAAAGGCGTGACCGGAACCGTGGCCGGAAGAAAGATCGCTGTCGGCAACCCGGAACTCTTGCGCGAGCTTTCGATCACTCCAGACGAACTCACCCGCAGCGCAGAGCAGTTGCGAGCCGATGGCCAAACCGTCATGCTGATCGCCGTCGACGGGAAGCCGGCCGGGGTGATCGGCGTGGCCGACCCGATCAAGCAATCGACGCCCGAGGCAATACGCGAACTGAAAGCCGCCGGGCTGAAGATCATCATGGTCACCGGCGACCACGCCACCACCGCCAAGGCAGTCGCCGACAAGCTCGGCATCGTGTTTGTAGCCGGCGTACTGCCGCAAGGCAAGGCCGAGGTCATCAGGGTACATCAGCAGAAGGGTTCAGTCGTAGCCATGGCTGGCGACGGCGTCAACGATGCACCCGCGCTGGCCCAGGCGGACGTCGGCATCGCGATGGGAACTGGCACGGACGTAGCGATCGAGTCCGCCGGCATCACCCTGCTGCGCGGCGATCTGCGCGGCATCCTGCGTGCGCGTCACCTCAGCCAGTCCACCATGACCAATATCCGGCAGAACCTCTTCTTCGCCTTCGTCTACAACGTTGTGGGTGTGCCGGTCGCGGCGGGTGTGCTCTTCCCAGCTTTCGGCCTGCTGCTAAACCCTATGATTGCCGCCGCCGCGATGAGTTTCAGCTCCGTCTCCGTTATCGCCAACTCACTCCGGCTACGCACCATGAAACTGTGACCCGAACCGCCGGCTACAATCCTCTGCAAGCAATCCCATGAAGCGCATCCTTCTCTTCGCTCTCCTTTCGACCGTCGCCGCGGCTCAGACCCCCGGTCACTTCACCGACATCACCGAGAAGGCCGGCGTCCACTTCACCGGTGTTGCCAGTCACACCTCGCGTAAGTACCTCATCGAAACGATGGGTTCCGGCGTGGCAGTCTTCGACTACGACAACGACGGCCTGCTCGACCTTTTCTTCGTCAATGGCGCGCCGCTTACCGACCCTACCCCCAAAGGCACCGTCCCGCAAAAGAAGTCTACCGCCGACTGGGACCGCCTCTACCACCAGAAGAAGGACGGCACCTTTGAGGACGTGACCGAGAAGTCGGGACTCAAAGGCATCGGCTACGGCATGGGCGTGGCGGTCGGCGACTACGACAACGACGGCTTCGAGGACCTCTACGTCACCGCGTATGGCGGCAATCGCCTCTACCACAACAATGGCGACGGAACGTTTACCGACGTGACCGCCGCCTCGGGAACCGGCGGCGACACCGCTCCCGGCCGGAGCTGGTCCACCTCCGCCGCCTGGGTCGACCTCGACAACGACGGCAAGCTTGATCTTGTCGTCCTGCGTTACGCCGAGTGGGACTTCAACGATGTCTACTGCGGCGAACACCGCGAGGGCTATCGCGCCTATTGCCATCCCGACATCTTCCCCGCCATCGCTCCGCAGGTCTTCCACAACGAGGGCAACGGCCACTTCACGGAAGTGGCCAAGAAGATGGGCCTGGCCAAGCCCGGCAAGGGCCTCGGTATCGCGGTCGGCGACTTCGACCGCGACGGCCGCGACGACCTCGCCCTGCTCCGCGCCGTCCGGCGCGCCCTGCCCGCGGACGGGACCCTGCTCCTCGCCGAGCCGATGGCGGGGACGCGCGGCGCGGAGTCGGTCGGCGCCTACTTCGGGTTCTACCTGCTCG
>CAXTWP010000215.1:4051-5414 GCA_964247945.1 uncultured Acidobacteriaceae bacterium
CTCGCGCGCATGACGGTGCTGCTCTCCGGCTGGGGCCTCCGCTTCCTGGACTACGACAACGACGGCTGGAAGGACCTGCTGATCGCGCAGGGCCACGACCTCGACACCATCGAGCTCACCTCCCCACAATTACGCTACAAGGAGCCGATGCTGCTCGCCTGGAACAACGCCGGCAAAGGCTTCATCGACGTCAGCGCGCAGTCCGGCGCGGTCTTCGAGCAGCCCTGGGTCGGGCGCGGCATGGCCGTCGGCGACCTCGATAACGACGGCCGCGTGGACGCTGTCGTTACCACGAACGGCGGTTCTGCGCACATCCTGCACAATGAGACCGCCACGCCCAACCACTGGCTCACCCTCGCGCTCACCGGCCACACCTCCAACCGCGATGCCATCGGCGCGGAGATCAAGCTCACCACCGCGCACACCGCGCAGTTTGTCACCGTCTCCACCGCCGGGTCGTATCTCTCCTCGAACGACAAACGCGCCCACTTCGGCCTCGGCCCAGACACGCTTGCAAGCACCATAGAAATTCGTTGGCCGAGCGGCATCCTCCAGAAGCTCACCAACATCAAGGCTGACCAAATCCTCAAAGTGGAGGAGCCCCGTTAGAAATCGGGCGGGTTTACCTGTTCCGGTGCCGCTGTCGTGCAGTGGATGAGTCACCGATCGACCGGGTGATGCGCCCCGGGCATTCGCGCGTCCGCAGCACCCATCACCGACAACCGCAGTTCCTTGGTCCCGTACGACTTCATCTGACATCCACCCTATAAGATAGGGCCACGGAGGTTAGTCTCATGGCTCTCCATACCATCGATCTGTGAGGGAGAGATCGTCATGATGACCCCTGTAGGCGGTACCGTTGGAACACACGAGCTTTACGTCGCATCCATGCTCTTTGCCTGCATTGAACAAACCGGTAGAGGAATAGGCTCGACCCCAACACCGGCTTCAACCTCCACGACGGCTCCTGCCTCTCGCCGAATGCCGCTTGGCTTCCGTTAGACAAGTCGAATGCTCTCACGCCACGGCAGCAAGCGGGGTTTCCACCTCTCTGCCCGGAGTTCCTCATCGAGATCCGCTCTCGCAGCGATGCCCGCCGTACCGCCGAAGCCAAAATGCATCTCTGGGTGGAGAATGGAGCTCAGCTGGCGTGGTTGATCGATCCAATCGACAACAACGCCGTCATCTACACGCCAAACGCCCCGCCGGAAAATCTGGACCGGCCACAGGTACTCCTCGGCACCGCGCCCGGTAGCGGGATTTGAACTGAAGACGAGCCGCCCTTGGCCAAACCTCTAGAGCAAAGTGCAGCAGTGTAGCGGCACGTTGATTCTCTTGTTTGTCATTCCCGAAGGGAATCTGC
>CAXTWP010000216.1:0-2156 GCA_964247945.1 uncultured Acidobacteriaceae bacterium
ACGTCGTGTCTCCAGTCAGCGGAAGCTGCCCAGCGATCAATTCGTATAACGTGACCCCGAGCGAGTAGATGTCTGACTGTGGCGTAGCCTTCTCTCCCCGGATCTGCTCCGGTGACATGTGCGTCGGAGAGCCGATCAGCGATCCCGCAGCCGTCAGCTCAGTCGACTTCTGTGAGATGGCGATACCGAAATCCAGCACCTTCACCAGGCCGCTTGCCGAGATCATGATATTTGCCGGCTTGATATCCCGGTGCGTCACTCCCCGCGCATGCGCGTATTCCAGCCCTCCAAGCACCTGCGAGGCCGTGTCGATCAGCATGGGCAGCGGGATGCGCGCGCGCCTGCTCCAGGACCTCAGGTCCTCGCCGTCCACCAGTTCCATAATCATGATGAGCTGGCCGTCCACGTGGAACGCATTGTGCAGTCCGGCAATGTTGGGGTGGTTCAGGCTGGCCAGCAGCTGGATCTCGCGGCGGAAGCGTTCCAGCATCTCCGGCGTGCCGGTCTGCTCCGGCAGCAGGACCTTCATGGCCTCCTGCCTTTGCGAGATCAGGTGGGTTGCCCGGTACACCGCCCCCAGACCGCCCTGCCCCAGGAGCCCTTCAACCCTGTACTCCCCGACGATCTGGCCCGCTGTCAACGTCATCGCCTCATAATACGTCGCTCGCCCCACTTCATTTCATCCATGTTGCGATTGGCTATATCGTCCCGAATGCCTGAAAATAGAGGTTCAGCTCTGGGCCTTTGCAATCATGAACGATCAGATCACCATTCGCGGCGCGCGCACGCACAACCTTAAGTCGGTCGACGTGGACATCTCGCACAACGCCCTCACCGTCGTCTCCGGCGTCAGCGGCTCGGGCAAATCCTCGCTTGCCTTCGATACGGTCTACGCCGAGGGCCAGCGCCGCTACGTTGAGAGCCTCTCCGCCTATGCGCGCCAGTTTTTAGAGCGGATCGAAAAGCCCGATGTCGACTTTATGGACGGCCTGGCACCCGCCATCGCCATCAAGCAGAAGAACCAGACGCGCAATCCGCGCTCCACTGTCGCCACCGCGACCGAGATCTATGACTATCTGCGCCTCCTTTATGCCCGCTGCGGCACCGTCACCTGCCTGCATTGCGGCGGTGTCGTTCGCCATGACACAGTGGACGAGATCGTCGCTGCCCTGCTTGCGCTTCCGGAAGGCACTCGCACCTTCGCTCTCTTTCCGATCGTTCGCGCGGAGGTCAAGCTCGAGCCGCTGCAAGGCACACCGGCGGAACAGCCCGGAGCTCTTAGACCCGCGAAGAAGCTGGGGAAAAAGCCGGCCGCAACTCAAACCACGCGACCCGTCATCGACATCGCGGATACCCTGAAGGAGCGCCTCGCTGAGTTGCGCCGCCGCGGCTACAACCGCCTCTACCAAGCGGGCAGAATCGTCGAGTTCTCCACTCCTGAGTCCCTCCTCGAACTCGACTTCACCCAGGTCATCTTCATCCTTATCGACCGGCTGGCGATCAGCCTGGAGTCGCGCAGCAGAATTGTGGACGCTATTGAGACAGGCTACCGCGAGTCCGGCGAAATACAATTCCACACCGCACCCCGAGAAGACAAAGGCGCGCCGCAAACGCTGCGGTACTCCGCCGCCTTCGAGTGCTCCACCTGCCATCGCGCCTATCGCGAGCCGGAGCCGCGCCTCTTCTCCTTCAACAATCCCTTCGGGGCCTGCCCCCGCTGCCAGGGCTTCGGCAACACCATCGACTTCGACCCCGACCTCATCATTCCCGACAAGTCGAAGACGCTCGCCGAGGGTGCGATCGCCCCATGGAACGCAGGCAAGTACCGCTCGCACCAAGGCGAGACGCTCCGCGCCGCCAAAACCGCCGGCATCCCCACCGATGTTGCCTGGTTCGACCTTGACCCCGCCCAACAACGCTTCCTCGAAGATGGCGGGCCCGGCTACTCCGGTATCCGCGGCTTCTTCGCCGAACTGGACGAGAAGAAGTACAAGCTCCACGTTCGCGTCTTTCTCTCGAAGTACCGCGGCTACGCTACCTGTCCCGAGTGCCGCGGCCAGCGGCTCCGCGCCGAAGCCCGTGCCGTTCTCATCAACGACATAAACATCTGCGAGGCCAGCGCGCTCACCATCACCGCCGCGCAGCAGTTCTTCGAT
>CAXTWP010000216.1:2166-5413 GCA_964247945.1 uncultured Acidobacteriaceae bacterium
CAACTCTCACCGGCACAGACTGAGATCGCCGGTAAAATCCTCGAAGAGGTCCGCCAGCGCATCTCCTTCCTCCACCAGGTGGGTCTCGATTACCTCACGCTCGATCGCCTCAGTTCCACGCTCTCAGGAGGCGAGTCGCAGCGCATTCAACTTGCCACCTCGCTCGGCTCGCGACTCGTCGGCGCGCTCTACGTGCTCGACGAGCCATCCATCGGCCTGCACACCCGCGACACCGCCAAGCTCATCCGCATCCTGCACGACCTCCGCGACCTCGGCAACACCATCCTCGTCGTCGAGCACGACCCCGACGTCATACGCGCCGCCGACCACCTGCTCGACCTCGGCCCCGGCGCGGGCGAGCTCGGCGGCCAGTTGCTTGCCGCGGGCACCGTCGCCGAGGTCACCGCCGACCCCAACTCCATCACCGGCAAATACCTCTCCGGCCGCCTCTCCATCCCCGTGCCGAAGTATCGCCGCGAGCCCGGCCGCGAACACCTCCAGCTCAAAGGAGCGCGCATCCACAACCTGCGCGGTGTCGACCTCGACATTCCGCTCGGCCTGCTCTGCTGCGTCACAGGCGTCTCCGGCTCCGGTAAATCAACCATCGTGCACCAGGTCCTCTATCGCGCGCTGATGCAGGCGCTTGGCCAGACCGAGGGCGGCGACCCGGCGCCTCTCTACCGTGAACTCTCCGGTGTCCAGCACCTGAACGACGTGGTCCTCGTCGACCAATCCCCGATCGGGCGCACCCCGCGCTCTAATCCCGTCACCTACATCAAGGCCTTCGACGACATCCGCGCCCTCTTCGCCGCGCAGCCCGACGCCAAGCGTAAGGGCTACGGGCCAGGCCACTTCTCCTTCAACGTCCCCGGCGGCCGCTGCGACACCTGCGAGGGCGACGGCACCGTCACGGTCGAGATGCAGTTCCTCGCCGACATCGAGCTGCCCTGCGAAGACTGCAACGGTACCCGTTACAAACCGGGCATCCTCGAGATCAAGTACAAGAACAAGAACATCTACGACGTGCTCAGCATGACCGTCAAGGAAGCGTTGATCTACTTCGCCGGGCACCCGAAGATCGTGGACAAGCTCTACGTCCTCGACGAAGTCGGCCTCGGCTACGTCCGCCTGGGCCAGTCCGGCACTACGCTCTCCGGCGGCGAGGCCCAGCGCGTCAAGCTCGCTTCCCATCTCGCCACCGCCCGCTCCGCCATCAATCGCAGCAGCACCAACGAAGCCGCCGCGAAAGCACGCAGCCGCACCCTCTACATCCTCGACGAACCCACCACCGGCCTCCACTTCGACGATGTCGCCAAGCTGCTCGCGGCGTTTCGCAAGCTCATCGAAGGCGGCGGCTCGCTGCTCGTCATCGAACACAACCTCGACGTCATCAAATCCGCCGACTGGGTGATCGACATGGGCCCGGAGGGCGGCTCCGGCGGCGGCCAGGTAGTCGCTGCAGGCACGCCGGAGGAGATCGCCGCCAGCCCCGCCAGCCACACCGGCCACTGGCTCGCACCCGTCCTCCAGCTTAGCTTAGCCGCTGCTCGCGTTGAGCAACCTGAAGAAGTTACGGCGTGAAACGCTTTTGCCTCTCTCATCACCATCAAGTACTATCCGTGTAATCGAATCAGCTGACGATAGGTACTTTCACGAGGTGAATATGCGCGTCTCTGCCTTCCTGTCGTTGCTTCTGCTCACTCTTCTGGCCACGTCGGTCGCCGCAACATCCCAGACCACCGAAGATGAGGCGGCTATCCGGGCGATTGTACAAAGCGAGACGGACGCCTGGAACCGCGGAGACGCTGAGGCCTTTGCCGCGCACTACGCAGAAGATGGAAGCTTCACAAATGTCATTGGGCAGCAGGCGTACGGGCGCAAGGCCTTCGTCGCACAGCACGCCATGATCTTCAGCACCATCTACAAAGGCAGTCACAACGTGTTCACCGTCGGAAAGATCAAGTTCCTGCGCCCCGATGTAGCCGTAGTCGACATCGATGGGGTGCTCACGGGCGCACTTCGGTTGCCTCCCGGCATGAAACCCGACCCGGATGGCGCAACGCGCGTGAAGCTGCAGGAGGTCATGACCAGGGAGAAGGGTAGCTGGTGGATCGCAGCGTTCCACAATGTAGCCGTCACCCCTCTTCCGTTACGGTAATCAAGCCCAGCGCTCCGCATCGCAGCGGGACGGCAGATTAGTCTCTCACCCGCGCTTCATTGCGGGGTCGCCTTTGAGACAATCATCGTATGTCGTGCGGCAAACTCTCCCTGCTTCAGCGATCCCTGTCACAGATTGATCTTTCTGTCTGTAAACCTTCCATAAGGCTGCTCAGCGTTGTCGGGGCCTTGCTGCTGCTCACGCCGTTCACGACGCGGGGCCAACTGCCTCTAGGCACAACCGACACCGCCGCCTCCCAAGCTCAACCCGACCCACTCCGCGCCCAGGCCGCCGCCGCCCTCGACCAGCAGGACTATGCCACCGCGCGAAAACTTCTCATCACTCTCATCGAAAAGAGCCCAACCGACGCCACCCTGCTCTACAACCTGGGCTTTGTCGATGAATCCCTCAACGACGAACCCGCCGCTGCGGTCGCCTACAACAGAGCCATAGCCGCCGATCCAAACTACTTCGAGCCGCACCTGGCTCTTGGCCTGCTGCTCGCCCGCCAAGGCAAACTCCCCGAGGCCCGCGCACAGTTGGTCAAAGCCGTCACCCTCCCGACGCCAGACAAAAACCTGAAGGCCCGCGCCTATCGCGCCCTCGCCCGGCTCGACCAGCCCACGGACCCGGCCGCCGCCGGTGCCGACCTGCTCGCCGCGCTCCAACTCTCCCCCGAGAGCGTCGACGATGCCCTGCTCGCCGGGGAACTCGCCGAAGCCAGCCACGACCCTGCGACGGCCGAGGCCGCCTATCGCCGTATTCTCGCCACCCACGCCGGCGATCCAGCCATCACCGCCGCCCTGGCCCATCTCCTCGTTACCCTCAAACGCTCCTCCGAGGCCGAAATCCTCCTCAAAGCGGCCCTCGCGAAGCATCGGGACGACGCGACCCTGACCAGCCAACTGGCCGCAGCCTACGCCGCCCAGGACCGCGTCCCCGAGGCCATCGCCCTCGTCGAAACGCTGCACGTCGCCACACCCGCCGACCGCAACCTTACCCTCCTGCTCGCCCATATCTACAGCGACAACAAGAAGGATGACCGCGCCGCACCGCTCTACACCGCGCTCCTCGCCGCTACCCCCAACG
>CAXTWP010000217.1:0-5311 GCA_964247945.1 uncultured Acidobacteriaceae bacterium
CCTGTTACATTCTTTCTACGGACGTAGAAGAAACGTAACAGAGGGCCAAAACGATGGCGAAGAAGAGGTTTGTGAGCTACCTGAGGGTCTCAACGGCACGGCAGGGAACTAGCGGCCTAGGCCTCGAAGCGCAACGCGCCGCCGTCGCCGGATTCCTGAATGGTGGAGACTGGACGCTTGTTGAGGAAGTTCTGGAGGTTGAGAGCGGCAAGCGGAATGACCGGCCAGCCCTCGCTACCGCCCTCAAGCTTTGCCGCAAGCATCGCGCTACCCTCGTGATCGCCAAGCTCGACCGCCTAGCCCGCAACGTAGCCTTCATCTCGAACCTCATGGAATCCGATGTCGAGTTCGTGGCTGTCGATATGCCCCAGGCGAATCGATTCGTCGTGCACATCCTGGCGGCAGTTGCTGAGCAAGAGGCTGAGGCTATTTCGAAGAGGACCAAGGCAGCCCTCGCCGCCGCAAAAGCGCGGGGAACGAAGCTTGGCGGCCGGCGCGTCTCGGCTGAGCGTTTTGCGGAGATCGGAGCTGTGGCGCGCCAGGTGCGTAGCGAGAGAGCAAGCAAGAGCCGCTCGGAGCTCCTTCCGATGATCACAGCCATACGATCCACCGGCGCGAGCTCGCTCCGCGCGATCGCGGCAGAACTCAACGCTCGTGAAATACCAACGCCTCGAAGACTTGGGGAATGGTCTGCGGTTCAAGTTCAGAGGGTGATGGAAAGATAGGGGAACCCAAGGTCCGGTTTCTGTAACGCCGGTTCCGTTCCCTGCCTCACCCGCAGCAGTCTCTGCAGAGTGACCCTTTCAGTCCCGCAATGTCTTGGTTTCGGCAAGAGCAGCTTGGACCCTTCTGTACTTGGCGCTAAGATCATTTGGCGTTGAAGCCTTTGGTTGAATATCTGGTAACCGTGACGCAACGGTCGTAAACTTCAGCTATGCCGCTAACGCCTGATTTCTTGCATCATCTGCACGAACTGATGGTTGAAGTCAGCGATGCTCTCGCGGATCCCGAAGCGAAGTACAAGGCCGAGCTCCTCTGGAAGGCACGACAAACGCACAACGCAGCTGCGACACCAATCGCATATAAGGATGCCGCAATACACGCATTCGAAACGCGCGTTGGAAGGACGATAGAGAAGTATTTGGAGGCCTTGTCGATCTGGGACATTGAAATCACACCATCTGCTGAGAAAGAGATGATCAATCAATTCATCATGCTAACGGCGGGACCTAATTTGCTACATTTCCCTCCAGCTATTCAGTCCCATGAAGTTCAGCCCGTCCAAGGTGCCTATGTGCGAGAGCGAGCAAGAGTAGCTAATCATTTGGTTCGTCAAGGAACAAACAGACTCCGAGAGTTGAAGATGAAGAATAAGCAGCCCAAACAAGCAACACAGCACATCAACAACTTCAATGCTCCTGTCGGAGCGGCATACTTTGATTCGACGCATATACAGATCAATGAGCACACATTGAGTGCTGCTACACTCCAGCAGATTCAAGTCCTCTCCAGAGGCCATATAGGTCTGGAGGACGCCGCACGAGACATTCAAACGGCTCAAAACCATGGAACGCCGGTAGTTGACAAAGTACAGAAATGGGCAACCTTGCTCAGGTCTGTGGGCGGCATGGCCGAGGAACTGCATCAGCATTACCCCGCAATAGCCGCTTGGCTTAATACACATGGAATCACGCTGCGCTAAACCGTCCAACTGTGTCACTCCTGATCAGATCCGCTGGTAGAACGCTTCGCGGAGCGGCACGTTCCTTAAAAGGTTTTTGGCTCTTCGGAACGCTGACGTTCCCGGCTGAAGCGTCCATTTCAGGAGTAACAAGCCGGGTGTCTTTTGAAATTGTGAGCTGTTGGCTGTGCTCTACTTTGATAATCAATATGACAGGCTGGCAAGAAGATCTGGATCGATGGGTGCAGGCAGGGGTCGTGGATGCCAGCACGGCTGAGCGGGTGCATGTCTTCGAGTCGCAAAGGGAAGCGCCTACACGAGATCGCTGGCAGGTAGCTGTCTTGCTCGCGTTGGGCATCATTCTGCTGGTGGGTGGGATGATGTTGTTCGTCGCCTCTCACTGGGACGACGTGAATCCGTGGCAACGGCTGTCGTTAGTTATTGGGTTTCTGGTCGCTGTACATGCCGTGGCCGCTGGATCTGCCGTAAAGTTCCCGGGTATGGCTACGACTCTCCATGGTGTTGGTACCGCCGGAGCGGGCGCTGCAATTCTTACGGTGGGGACGATCTTCAACATGCAGGAGCACTGGCCAACGGCAGTACTCGTGTGGGCGGGATGTGCAGGTGCAGGCTGGTGGCTACTCCGCGACCAGGTGCAGCAGGTGCTGACACTGCTGCTGGCGGCGGCATGGATCGTCTGCGAATGGAGTTATCGAGCTGAAGGATACGCTCACCTGTCGATTTACATGGCACGAATGGATGCAGTGCTCGCTGTCGTCATGCTGACCTGCTTTCTGTGGTCGAAGAAGCTGGGTGTGTTCTGGACCCTGTATGTCGTAGGCGCAGTGGGTCTGTTCTGTTCGGTTGGGATGCTGTCGGAGGGCTGGACTTTCAACGGAATGGAGCGCGTGCCAGTGCCATTGAGTCTAAGGATTGCTTGCTCGCTAGTGGTCCTTGCGGCGGTGGCGGGTGTGTGGTTGTGGCGACGCTTAAGCATGTGGCCCGTGGCGATGGTGGTGGTGATTTCTTACGTACTGCCTTGGTTGCCAAAAGACGTGGTCTGGAAGACGGAGTATGGCCCTACACCCTGGGAGCATGTTGGGCCGGGGCTGCTAATGTACGTGACCGTCGGGCTGGCCTGTGTCGGATTGGTCTATTGGGCTCTGAAGGTTCGCAGTCAGGCTGTGGTGAACTTCGGTATAGGCGGATTTGCAGCGACTGTGATGTGGTTCTACGTCTCAAGCCTGCTGGATAAGTTGGGGAGATCGTTGGGATTGATCGGGCTAGGGGTGCTGTTTCTGGCAGGTGGATGGCTGCTGGAACGGCTGCGTCGCCAACTGATGACTCGATTGAGCGGGGGCATGGCATGACAAGGCGCATTGGCGGCATTCTTCTCCTGGCGATCCAGGCAGCCCTCGTGCTGACCGTGGCGGCGAAATATGAGTGGGAGCGCCACACGCGCCCCACAGTGTGGGTGCGTGCCGAGCCTTTCGGCCTCGACGCGGATCACATGAGGACTATCAGCGGCGAAGGCCGGTATGGGCGGCTGCAGCTAGACATCGACGGCTGCGGGCTTGCGACTACTAAAGTCGAGACAGAACCGGACTACGGGAATGTAGGCCATTCGCATAAGGTGTTGAAGGCGAATGTCAGAACGATCACGCGGGCCGGAGACCTCGTTGCTGTGGATGCTGGTTCTCTTCGCGCGGCGGACGTGCAGCAGGTTGAGTGGGATCTCAGGCACCCGTGTAAAGAGGCTAGACTGCTTGAGATTGTCGATGTCTACCTTCCTCAGAACGTCCAGGTTCCTTACACGGTGCCGACCGGAACGACTCTCTGGGCACTCGTCACAGTGCCTAAGAGCGGGCCCCCACGGCCCATCCAACTGGCAATCTCGGATGCTAAGGGATTTCACCCTTGGGAAAACCATTAGCCGCTGCGCGCTACCCACGACAACTCCGGTTGGCGTGGATAGCTGGGAAACGCCATTTGCCGGGAGCGAATACGACGCAGAGATCCGCGTGGGCTATTCTAACTGACAAGCCATGCGACTCATTGACTCTCTACCAGACTTCTCTCAAGAACTGGCTTTACTCCTTAGCCAGGCTGGAGAGCCAAGTCTGGCAGAACAAGTTGCTCAACTAGACATGGTGGCGCGATGCAGTTGCGATGACGAATTTTGCGCCAGCTTCTATACCGCTCCAAAGCCGCGTGGAAGCTACGGGCCTAAACACAGAAACATTGCGTTGGAGCCAAACGATGGGATGATCATCCTTGATCTAGTCGACGAGGTAATCGTGAATGTCGAAGTGATTGACAGGCCAGATGTGCGGTCGAAGCTGGGGTTCCTCTTCCCCTAAGCGTTTGTCGCGTACTCAAAACTTCCCTTTGGCTTCAGTAATCTTAAGCGTCAAGGCATGGGCTACTCCTGCTGCGTCAAATTCCCATTCTCCCCGAGTCACATAGGCACAGCCCGACACCGACTCATAGCTGATCTCCACAGCCTTCCTGACAACGAAGTAAGCGAGATCCCCAAAGCTCGCGCCCTCACCCACCGCAATAGCGGTCGTTGCTCTTTCACTCTCCTTGCTGATGTTCGTAGCGAAAACATATCGCACGTTCAGAGCAGGACCAGTTCCAACATTTTTGAATTCAAGCTTTGGAAAGTCTTCAAAGATGGCAAGAACGGGGCGGTAGGCCGCCTCTTTCTGCGCCTGGGCGACCTTCCGAAGCAGGTAGGTTTCAATGCAGTACCAGGCGAGGCCGCAAAGCGCGACTGTTGCAACAATGGCCTGGGCTGCAGTCCATTCAAGGGCGCTCAGATGCATAAAGGTTTCTGGTGGGTTCACAGGCTGCCCCACGAACTTTTGAGATGATCGTAGCGGCTCATCCCGCCATTAAAGCACTGCCGAACCCGCTGAATCGCTCTGGCTAGTTTTCTAATTCTTCGTCGTCGAGGCTGTGGGTTTGTGGGACGCGAGCTGTATCCGCGTTCCAAGCGCCTGCGCGTCAAATCCATAGCCTGCCTTTAGTGCTGCCCATGCTTCTTCCCGGCCTGCGACGGTGGGGCGTGGGTGTCCGCTGCAGCAGGTGTGGGCGCAAGGAGCAGCTGCTGCAGGTGGTCGAAGCGGTCATTCAACGCCGACACCTGCCGGGTAAAGAAGAAGTACGTCCCGAAGGCTCCCAGAGCAAAACCCAGAGCAAGGATGAGGGCGAACACGGTCCAGGTCTGGAAGCGGGCCTCCTCCTTGAGGTGCCCGACCGCCTCCCGCGCATGGTAGGCCGCCACATCGATGGACCGGATCGGCCCTTCTATCGCTTTCTCAAGGGGCTGCTTGAAGTCCTCCTTGACGACCTCCCGAATGCCGGCGGCGATGTACTTGCTGGTCTGCTGGCCCAGCATGGCCGGCAACTGCCGCACCTGAGCGATGGTGGCCTCAAGCGCCGCCGTGCTCTGCTTCAGCTCCGCGTCCCGCGCCGTCATGCCCTCGGCCAGCTGGCGGGTGGCTCCGTAGATCGCTAACAGCTCATCGTCTCTCATAGTGACTACATTCCTATCCCAAACCCACGGGAGTGCTCGCGCTCAATCTCCGGCTCTTTAGTCTTCGTCTGTTCCTGCTGCTGCTTCAG
>CAXTWP010000218.1:0-838 GCA_964247945.1 uncultured Acidobacteriaceae bacterium
GAAGGCTGTGAACTCTTCCAGGGCTATTTCTTCTCCAAACCCATTGTGAGCGCGCACCGCGCGATCCCACGCAACCACCTTACCTACCTGCGGCTGCTCGCGGCCCTGTGCAAGCAGTCGACGGATATCAATGAACTCGAGACCATCATTAAGTCGGAGATGTCGCTCTGCTATGCGCTGCTGCGGCTGGTCAACTCGGCCCTGTACGGTCTGCCGGTGCGCGTCTCTTCCATCCGGAACGCTTTGCTGATGGTGGGCGACGACGAGGTGCGCAAGCTGGTCACGGTGGCTCTGGCGGGAGTTTTCGCGAAGACGCACTCAAAGTCTTTGATCTCGATGGCGCTGGAGCGGGCCCGCTTCTGCGAAAAGCTTGGGGAAACGCTTGGCGAACAGCCGTCAAAGCTGTACCTGCTGGGTATGTTCTCGTTGATCGACGCGATTGTACAGATTCCCATGACGCAGGTCGTCAAATCGCTGCCGCTGGAGCTGGATATGGTCGCGGCGCTGACAGGCAAGGAAAGCCCGCTGCGCATCGCGCTGGACCTTGTGCGCTGCTACGAGGCGGGTAATTGGCACATTTGCGAGGGTTTGCAGCAAAGGCTGGGTCTGACGGAAGGCTGTGCCTCACAGATGTATGTGGATTCGCTGCACTGGGCGGACACGGTGATGGAGCAGCTACAGGCACAAGCGTAATCCAGTCGCAACGAAGCCGGTATCCGGCAAAGCTCTTCTGATCGTCAGCCGCCCAGTTCCATTTTGCGAATGCTTCGCGCAGAGTTCTTACGTTGGCCGACAATTGCCTCCGCCCTCTCCCTACACTAGGTCTGTCGGCGCACAC
>CAXTWP010000218.1:848-5304 GCA_964247945.1 uncultured Acidobacteriaceae bacterium
CAGTGACGACTCCCAACCACAGCAGCAGTCTCCACGCGACGGGTAGAAGTTCCGGGTTGAAGCCGGAACGCGCCTGTGACACGGCGGAGTTGGCGACCCTTCAAAGCGTTCTACGGACGATATGGCGCGTGGCGGTTATTTCGACCGATCTTTCCGGAGTCATTACTTCGTTCAACCGGGGAGCGGAGGCCATCACGGGCTATAGCGCGGATGAGGTGATTGGACGATCGACTCCCTTGCTCTTTCATCGTCCCGACGAAGTGGCTGCGCGCGCCGGCGGTCATGACCCGGGGATGACGGATCCCGCCGTCGAGTACAGCGTCTACACGCGCGACGCCACCCTCGACGGTGTCGACGAACTGGAGTGCACCTACAGGCGCAAGGACGGCACGGAGGTCGCCGTGTATCTCTCGATCCAGGAGCTGCTTCCCGGCCGAAGCGGGTCCGGCATCTCCGGCTATCTCAGTACCATTCGTCCGGTGCCGGGCCGGGATACGGTCTCCGGCGAGTCTCCTGTGCGGGCGTTCGGTGCCCCTATGTTCGATCAACCGAAGGAAGGGGTGCTGGAACTTTCCCGCAGGTGGACGATCCTTTATCGCAACGATCGCGCGCTGGAAATCCTGCCGGACCTGATGCTGGGCAAGAACGTGTGGGAGCTGTACCCTGCGTTGACCGGCACCTATGTGGAAGACCATCTGAGGCTGGCCATGGAGCAGCGGCGGCGTACCAGTTATGAGAACTACTACGAACCCTTGGGCGTTTGGTTCTGTGTACACGCGGTACCCAGCCCGTGCGGAATCAAGACTCTCTTTCAGGACATAACCGCCGCGAAAAAGCTGGAAGCGGAGTTGGAACGTGAGCAGGTTCTCCGAGAAAAGCGGATTGAAGCCATCAGTCACATGGCCGGCGGTCTGGCTCACGAGATTAGCAACCCTTTGGCTATTATCAACATGATGGCGGGTGACCTGGAGACCTTCGCCTCCGAGCGCGACGCTGTGGATGCAAACGAGGTAAAGACGAGCTGCGCGATCATTCTGGAGACCTCTAATCGTGCCATGGCTATTCTTCGAGGGCTGAAGGGTTTTACGCGTGAGGCCTCGAAAGATCCGATGATGGAAGCGTCGTTGCCGAAGATCATCCGGGAGTGTCTGGAACTCCAGCAAAGCCGCTTCGAGCGAAACGGCATTGCATTGCGCGTCTTGATCGATGACGGGTTGCCGGCGGTTGTCTGCCGCGAGGTCCAGATAGGGCAGATCCTGAACAATCTGCTCAACAACGCCTTCGACGCGATTGTGGCGACCATCACGTGCTCCCGCGCGGCTGGAGGCTGGGTGTGTATTCAGACGGTTGCCGAGGGCGAATGTGTGCGTGTCGACGTCACGGATAGCGGTCCTGGTGTTCCCGAGGAGGCGAAGCCGCACCTGATGGAGCCGTTCTTCACCACCAAGGAGATTGGCGGAGGCACGGGGATCGGTCTGAGTCTCTCGCGGGCAATTGCGGAGGACCATGGTGGAACTCTGGTCCTTGTGGAGCATGATGGTCCGACTTGTTTTCGTTTGGTACTTCCCGTGCGGCAGAGCGTAAAGCCGGACGCGTCTGCTGCCGATAGTCTTTTGTAAAGAGACCAGTTAGGAACGGAAACATGAAGCTGAGCGAAGCAAGCGTACTGGTGGTGGATGATGAACCCATGCTGCGCCAAGGGTTTGCCACCTGGCTCCGCCGAGGCGGTTGTCAGCGCCTATGGACCGCCGCCAACGGAGCGGACGCAATCGACATTTTTTTGGAACAGGAGATTGACATCCTCGTCTCTGATGTCCGGATGCCGATTCTTGACGGAATTTCCCTGCTGGAACGGATCAATGAGTCCGGCAAACCCGTTCCCAGTGTTATCTTTGTCAGCGGCTTCTCGACGGTCGAACTTCCCGTAGCCTACTCCCTGGGGGTCGAAGCATTCCTCGCCAAGCCCTTTACCGCGCATATGCTGATCGATACTGTCGCCAGGAGTCTCGCTTCGCGCGATGAACTCTGGGCCACTCCCATGATGGAAACTCCGGCGACCAAGGTAGTGGTTGAGGCCGGAGCAAAGGCCGGGCATGAACCGCCGGAACACCCTTGCCGGCTTCGCTTCGGCCGGGGCGGGTTCAGTTGTCAGGTAGAGGACCTCCTCCCCATCTCCCCGCTGAATTTTCTTCTCACATTCGGCGATGAGGGCCGAACCATCGAGGGCCAGGGTCACGTCCGCTGGTTCTCCCGCCAAAGTCAACGTGTAGGGGTTGAGTTTCACTACCTTGCGCCCGACACGCGCGCGACCGCCCTTGCACATGTTGCCGCCCGCAGTTCCCGCAGTTTCATTCCACTGTAGTCTGTTCCGGGACACACTTTTTCGATAATCGAACTCTGCACTTTTCCTGCTTCCCAATGCCTCGGTGAGATGGGATACTGACCATCTCATGCGAAGACCGCTGATCGCCGGCAACTGGAAGATGTACAAGACGCCGAAGGAATCGCTCGCGTTCCTGAAGGAGTTTCTTCCTTTGGTGCGCGACCACGCCGCCCACGATATTACCCTCTTTCCAACGATGAGTTCGCTGGGCTACGTGATTGAAGCCGTCAAGGGAACGAATGTCTCAGCCGGGGCGCAGACGATGCATTGGCTCAACGAGGGTCCGTACACGGGGCAGACCTCGCCCACCATGCTCGCAAGTATCGCGTGCACTCACGTCCTGCTCGGCCACTCGGAGCGCCGGATTTATGCGAACGAGACCGACGACATGGTGAATTGGAAGCTGAAGGCGGCGCTTGCGCATAACCTGACCCCGATCGTGTGCGTCGGCGAGCCGCTGGAGAAACGGCAATCGGGGCTGACCGAGGCGGTCCTCGACTGGCAGGTGGCTTGTGCCCTCAACGGCATCCGTCCCGAACACGCGGGACCGCTTATTATCGCGTATGAGCCGATCTGGGCGATCGGCACCGGCTCGGTCGCAACGCCGGACCAGGTGGGCGAGGCGCATGGAATGATCCGCCGTAAGATCGCCTCCGTGATCGGGGAAGAATGCGCCAGGCAGATGCGCATCTTGTATGGCGGCTCCGTCAAACCCGAGAATATCGCCAAGCTGATGGTTGAGCCGGAGATTGACGGCGCGCTGGTCGGGGGCGCAAGTCTGGACCCGCACTCGTTTGCGAAGCTGATCCACAATTCCATACGCAGCGACGGCACAAAGCGGGTCTAGCCTACCGTACAACGCCTATCTGACCCATCGGCCAGTACACAAACGCTGCTTTGCCATAGATCAGGCCGCGGTCCACGGGGCCAAAGTCGCGGCTGTCGCTGGAGATGGACCGGTGGTCGCCCATGACGAAATACGCATGCGGCGGCACCACCATCGCCGGGAAGTTGCGCTCGTCGGTAAACCGCAGGGGCACGTACGGCTCCCTGAGGGCCTTGCCGTTGACCGACACGACGCCTTCATCGATTCGGAGCTGGTCGCCCGGCAACGCGATGACCCGCTTGATGTAGCTCTTGGAGTGGTCGTGCGGGTAGAGGAAGACGACTACGTCGCCGTGCTGGATGTCGCCTACATGGTAGGCGATCTTGTTGATAAAGAGCCGATCCTGGTCTTCGAGCACCGGCAGCATGCTCGTGCCTTCCACACGCACCGGCTGGTACAGAAACAGAATAATAAATGCCGACACTACGACCGACACCATCAGGTCGCGTATCCAGGAGTGCGCGATCCCCGGCGTTTGCCCCGTTTCGGGTGAAGGCACGGTCGGTTGGGTCGGCTGTTGCGGTTGCTGATGCTCGTCCACGTGGTCCTGTTCTGGAGTAAGTACAACTGGATTAGACGCACAAAGGGGTAATACGTCGATCATACGGCTCTTACCGCAGGTGCACGGACGGACGTAACCGGCCTAGCGTTCCATGTACCCTCATGCCAAACGAAAGTCTCTGCCGATCCTCGGTGCGCTCCTTGTTGCGATCTTGGCTGTGCAACTGGCAGATGCGCAAGCTTACGACGCCCACCCCAAGCTCGTCATCGAGCTCGTCATCGACCAGTTCCGCGGCGACTACCTTGACCGCTTTCGTGCCGACTTTACATCGCCCAACGGCTTCAACCTCTTCCTCCAGCGCGGGGCCTACTTCACCGACTGCTACTACGACTACGCAAACACCATGACTGCCCCCGGCCACTCCACCATTGGGACCGGGGCCTACACCGACGGTCACGGCATCTCGCTGAACGAGTGGTGGAACCTCGCCCGCTCTACCACCCACCCCGTCTCCTCGGTCGAAGACGAGCGCTATGCCATCGTCGGCGACCCTGACTCCAAAGATCCCGGAGCCTCGCCCCGCAACCAACTCGCGTCTACATTAGGGGATGAAGTCGTGCTCGCAACCGGCGGCAAGTCCAAGCTCTTCGGCATCTCGCTCAAAGACCGCGCCGCCATCCTAACC
>CAXTWP010000219.1:0-5302 GCA_964247945.1 uncultured Acidobacteriaceae bacterium
CACGGTGTATCGCAGGCCAAGGGTGGCGATCGTAGCAACTGGGGATGAGCTCGTGGAGTTGAACGAGCCGATGGCGGACTATCAAATACGGAATTCCAACAGCTATGCTCTCGCGGCGCTGGTCGAAGCTTCGGGGGGCGAGGCAATACGGTTGCCGATCGCGCGGGATGAACGAGGGGCGGTTCTCAAAGCGATCGGCACATCGCGTAGAGCCGACCTCGTCGTACTCTCGGGTGGGGTCTCGATGGGAAAGTACGACCTGGTGGAGGCGGCTTTCGGTGCACTTGGCGCGGAATTTCTGTTTACCGGCGTCAAGATGCAGCCAGGCAAGCCGGTTGTCTTTGGACGGCTGCCCGCTACCGTTGAACATCCGGCGCGGTACTTCTTTGGGCTGCCGGGTAATCCAGTTTCGACGCAGGTAACATTCCAGGTGTTCGTCGCGCCGCTGCTGCAGGCGCTCGGCGGCGCGGGAGTAAACGGGCCCCGGTTTGTGTGGGCCCGGCTGCAGGAGGCGGTGTCCGCTAAGGCTGGGCTAACACGATTGCTGCCGGGCCTCATGGTTGATACACAGGTGCGGTTGGTAGGATGGCAGGGTTCGGGGGATCTCGCCGCGCATGCGCGGGCGAACTGTTATGTGTTGTTGGAGGATGGTTTAGCGTTTGAAGTGGGGGATGTTGTGAGGGTGCTGCTGCGGTAGGCTGACTGCATGAATGAAACTCTGAATGAATTGTCGCATTTCGACGAGGAAGGCGCGGCGCGCATGGTGGATGTCAGCGCGAAAGCTGCGACACGGCGGGAGGCCGTCGCCGGGGCGTTTGTGGAGCTTTCGGACGCGGTGCTGCGCGCGCTGCCGCAAAATCCCAAGGGAGATCCGCTTGAGGTGGCTCGGTTCGCCGGCATTCAGGCGGCAAAACAAACAGCTGGACTGATCCCCATGTGTCATCCGCTAGCCCTGAGCTTTGTGGATGTGTCGGCGAGGGTCGTCAAAGGCGGGGTAAGCATCGAGGCAACTGTAGCCACTACTGCCGGAACCGGGGTCGAGATGGAGGCGATGGTGGCCGCCTCCATCGCCGCGCTGACGGTGTACGACATGACCAAAGCGCTCGACAAGGGGATACGGATACGCGAGGTGATGCTGCTCAAAAAGAGCGGCGGCAAGGGCGGCGAGTACGTGCGCAAGCTTCCGGCTGGTTAGCCTGCCGCGGCGAGGGTTACTGCAAAGAGATTGGCTGGATCACGCCATGTTTCAACAGGCACAAAGTTGCTCTCTGTTAGGAGATTCGCAATGGACTCCGGCGTGAACTTATAACTGTTCTCGGTGTGGATGGTCTCGCCTTGAACGAAGGCGACGCGGAGGGCGGGAAGTCCTCCAATGCCGGGAATACGCACATTCTGTGTGCTAAGGGCTTCGAGGTGCATCTCCATGCGCGAATCGACCGCGTTCCAGCGGGCGCGGTGGGCGAAGCACTCAGGACGGAAGTCGCTGCCAAGGTCGCTATTGAGGCGCGTCAGCACGTTGCGGTTGAAGGCGGCGGTGACCCCCTCGGCATCGTCATAGGCTGCAAGAAGGGTCTCGACCGACTTGTATGGGCCGGGAGCGAGGTCGGTGCCGAGCAGGAGGCTATCGCCGGGGCGAAGTTGAGAGTGCAGGTTCCCGAGGAGGCCGCGTGCCTCGGAGGGCGAGAAGTTGCCGACGCTGGAACCGATGTAGAGGGCGAGAACGCGGGTGCCGGGGTCGCGCTCGATGTGGATCGCATCGGTGATGTAGTTGGCAACCTGAGGACGGACGCAGACGCCGGGGATAGCCCGCTCCAGAGCCTTAGCCTCCTCAAGGGCGGACGGGCTGACGTCAATGGGTTGATAAAGAACTTCCGTCTGACGGTGGGTCGCGCAGCGGAGCAGAATACCGGTTTTGGTGGCGGTACCCGCGCCGAGTTCGACCACGCTGACCGGCCGGCCATTGGAGGCTCCGGTGAGGATCGCGTCAGCGTGGGTGGCGAGGATAGCGCGCTCGGTGCGGGTGAGATAGTACTCGGGGAGTTCGGTAATCTGCTCAAAAAGGCGGGAGCCCGCTTCGTCGTAGAAGAGCCAAGGGGGAAGAGTTTTGGGGGTTGCGCTAAGTCCGGTACGGACGGCTTCGGCGATGCTTGTGGTGAGAGCGGAAACGCGTTCTTGAGCGATGGCGGGCATTCGGACCTTTGGGCAGTATCGGCACAGTTCAAGCCATGCTTGATGGGCGTACGCTGTCGTTAGCTTACGTCCTTGGCCAGGCGAAGACCGGAGAACTGCCAGCGGGTGGCTGGACCGAAGAAGTTGCGATAAGTGAGACGCATATGGGTGGCGGGAGTCACGCAGGAACCACCGCGCAGAACGATCTGCGATGACATGAACTTGCCGTTGTATTCGCCGAGTGCTCCGGGTAGAGGATGGTAGCCGGGGTAGCCGGTGTAACCGGATTGGGTCCACTCCCAGGTATCGCCGAAGAGCTGTTGCAGGCCGGGAAGGGCGGGTGCGGAGGTTGGATGGAGACGATTCGATTCGAGGAAATTGCCTTCGACCGCCGGCTCGCGGGCGGCGTGCTCCCATTCAAACTCGGTTGGAAGGCGACACCCGGGCCGGCTAAGGGACGACCAGCGGGCGTAAGCGTCCGCCTCAAAGAAACTAAGGTGACATACCGAGGTTTCGCTCAGAACCTCAAGGGGCTGGAAGCCGTGCATCGTGTAGATAGACCAGCCGGATTGTGTACCGGCATCCCGCCGCCAGTAGAGGGGGGCCTGCCAGTCCTCGGAGCGCATGGTTGACCAGCCTTCCGCTAGCCACAGCTCAGGGCGGGTGTAGCCGCGCTCATCCAGAAAGGCGAGATACTCCGCGCAGGTGATGGGGCGGGTGGCGACGGCGAAGGGAGCGAGATACACGGTGTGGCGCGGGGTTTCGTTGTCGAAGGCGAAGGTGTCCGGCCCGGGATCCATGCCTACCTGGTTAAGGCCACCCACAAAGGAGACCCAATTAAGCGGCGGGGCGATTGTTTCCGTCTGAGGGGCTTTGGGACGCTCGATGTAAGCGGGATGGAGCGGATTGGTGAACAGGGCGTGCTTGATGTCGGTGGCGATCAGTTCGGTGTGCTGCTGCTCGTGGTGGAGGCCCAAGGCGATACGCTGGAGGGCCTCTTCCGGGGCTTCACCGGTTTCTAGAAGCTGGTCAACGGCGGCGTCGACATGGGTGCGGTAGTCGAGGATTGCGGGCAGCGGCGGACGGGAGAAGGAGGCACGAAGCTTCTTTTCGGGTATCTCGCCCAGCGTATTGTAGTAGCTGTTGAAGAGCCAGTGAAAGTCTGGATGGAAAGTACGGTAGCCGGGCAGGTAGTCGCGCAGGACAAAGGTCTCAAAGAACCAGCTGGTATGGGCGAGATGCCATTTCACTGGGCTAGCCTCGGCGCAGGATTGGACCATCATATCCTCGGACGAGAGCGGCTCGGCAAGGCGAAGAGTGGCTTGGCGGACAGAGCGAAAGCGCGCACCAAGTTCGGCGTGTGCGAGATTCTGTGTCCTGCGCATGGTTTGAGCTTGGTGGGTCAACGGTCGCTCCCGGGTGTCGCTTAGATTCTAGCTTCGATGCGGAGAACATGGGCAAGGATGATCTTAAGCTTCGGGGTTACTGAAGATGATGGCAGCGGTACAAAGAAATTTGTTGTGGGATGAAGCTGAAAAGGAATCTGCTATGTGTAACTGCGGCTACGCTTGGTGACGCTACGCCGGTCAAAGGCAAACCCCACACCCTGTTCGGCATCCCACAATAAGATACGAGGTGTTCCATGAGCGATGCGACTGTAAGCACCAATGAGCAGATTGATCACACCGATAGCACAAAGGCGGGGGAAACCAAGGAAGAACGTTTGAACGACATCGCCGATGATATGGCAGGCAAGGCTGGGCGGGTGCAGAGTAAGCATGAGTCCTCCGTCAACGACGGAGCGGTCAGCCCTGGTGGCGGCGGTATCTTCAGCAAGTAACTCTCTCATAGAGTTTGCTCCAAAGCCCTGCTTTCGGCAGGGCTTTGTATTTGCGGGAGCCATCGTCTTTGCGGGAGCCATCATTGATGGGCGTTGAGCAGGCGGGCGAGGCTGTAAGCAGCGGCTGCGGCGGCTCCTCCGATCAGGGTAGTCTGAAGTGCGCTGCGAAGCGTGCCCGTGCCGACCAGACGACCTTTAAGAGCGCCGAACAGAGCCAGCGCGATCAGGGTGATAAAAACCGAAAAGCCGAGCGAAGCGGCCGCATCCGCCACAAACATATAAGGAAGCAGTGGGACTATGCCGCCTGCGATATAGGAGGCGGCGATCGTAAGTGCTGAGCGGTGGGCACGATTGGGCGCGGGTGCTTCAAGACCCAATTCAAAGCGCATCATGAAATCGACGTAGGCGGGTGGGTTGGCTTGAAGCGCCTGTAGGACGGGCTTTGCGGCCTCACGGCTGACACTATACCGGCTGAAGATGTTGTAGATCTCTTCAGCTTCGTCGTCAGGTCGAGTGACTACCTCGGTCTGTTCGCGTTGCAACTCGGAAGTATAGTGTTCGGCGTCGCCGCGAGCGGCCAGGTAACCACCGAGGCCCATGGCAATCGAGCCGGCGGCGATCTCGGCCAGTCCCGCAAGCACAACGATGTGCGCGGAGGCTACCACGCCCGAGAGACCGGCAGCGAGGGCGAAAGGAACCGTCAGGCCGTCGGAGAGGCCGATGACCACGTCGCGAACGGTCTTGGAGGATTCAAAATGCGCCTCAGTGTGGGGAGCGGCAACGTCATGCATGGGGGGAGTGTATCGCGGCTTTTAGTTGCCGGTTGATCCTATAGACCAGATTTGTGAACCATGCAGCGTCTTTCGTACACAGGAAACGTCTTTAGAGACACGGCAAGGTGACGGGATGAAGCTAAGGTTTGGCTTGCGAATCGGCTTGATGTGCCTGGCGGCAGCGACGCTGTTAGCCGGCAGCAATGCCAGGGCGCAGGAGGATCAAGAACCGGGCGTGGGATTCGGCGGCGGGCAGATGATTCGCGGTACGGTGACCTCCGCCGCGAGTGACCGTCTGGTAATCAAGACTGACAAAGGCGAGCCCTTCCAAGTAACTGTAACGACCAACACCCGCATGATGAAAGATCGCCAGCCGGTACGGGTAGCTGATGTCAGAGTTGGTGATTCGGTAGGCGCGATGGGGGTACTGGACGCGCCGTCGAAGACGGTCCATGCCGTGTTTGTCATAGTGATGGATGCCGAGCAGGCCCGAAAGGCGCGCGAGGGTCTCGGCAAAGTG
>CAXTWP010000220.1:0-5299 GCA_964247945.1 uncultured Acidobacteriaceae bacterium
TTAAACCACATGCTCCACCGCTTGTGCGGGCCCCCGTCAATTCCTTTGAGTTTCAGCCTTGCGACCGTACTCCCCAGGCGGATTGTTTATCGCGTTAGCTTCGGCACGGCAGGATTGGGTACCTGCCACACCAAACAATCATCGTTTAGGGCTAGGACTACCAGGGTATCTAATCCTGTTTGCTCCCCTAGCTTTCGTGCATCAGCGTCAGTTATGGTCCAGTGAGCCGCTTTCGCCACAGGTGTTCCTTCCGATATCTACGCATTTCACCGCTACACCGGAAATTCCACTCACCTCTCCCATACTCAAGCCCGACAGTTTCCCATGCAGACTCTGGGTTGAGCCCAGAGATTTCACATAAGACTTGTCAAACCGCCTACGCACCCTTTACGCCCAATAATTCCGAACAACGCTTGCCCCCCTCGTATTACCGCGGCTGCTGGCACGAAGTTAGCCGGGGCTTCTTCTATGGGTACCGTCATTATCTTCCCCATCGAAAGGAGTTTACATACCAAGATATTTCATCCTCCACGCGGCGTTGCTGCGTCAGGGTTTCCCCCATTGCGCAAAATTCCCCACTGCTGCCTCCCGTAGGAGTCTGGACCGTGTTTCAGTTCCAGTGTGTCCGTGCGCCCTCTCAGGCCGGATACAGATCATCGCCTTGGTGGGCCATTACCCCGCCAACTAACTAATCTGCCGCGACCTCCTCCCCAAGCGCATTGCTGCTTTGACTCGTAAGTGTTATGCGGTATTAGCCCAGATTTCTCTAGGTTATTCCCCACTCGGAGGTAGGTTAGTCACGTGTTACTCACCCGTGCGCCACTTTACTCAGGGCCGAAGCCCCTTTCTCGTTCGACTTGCATGTGTTAGGCACGCCGCCAGCGTTGATTCTGAGCCAGGATCAAACTCTCGTTTAATCTTGGTTTGCCCGCCATCCGCGACAGGGGTCGGGATGGATCGAGCGCCCCCGGTGCTCGAAAGACCGGAGGTTTGTAACTAGTGAGAATGACTAAACCAAATTCTGCATCATCTCACGACTGGCACGTTCAACTATGTTGTCAAAGATCCTGACTGCGTTCGCCTAAGCGGGCAGCTTTGGATCAAGGACTTACCGGGCAAAGCCACGGTACGTGTCCTCGAACTTGGTAGCACTGTAGATCGTCTTGGTGTACTGCTCTTTGGGCTTCGCTTATCGGCCCGACTCAACCAGATCAGCTTTGCTCAGCAGCGTTTGACGTTGCAGCGAACTTTCTAAGAGTATCGAAGATCAATCTTCGTGTCAACGTTTATCTTAGACATTTCATCAGCCCCACGTCGGTGGTGAAATAGCGATGTTCGCCCTACAGACTCAATTCAAAACATCGTAACGACGGATACTCCGTCGCGGAGCACTCAGCTCCTTGTCTTTCAAATGCAGTGGCTTGGGCTCAGATCGGTAGGCCTTGGCTCTACGTGCGATCCAACACTTGGACTGCGCTCCGTCGTCCCTCTTGCTTGTTCCAGCTAAAGCAGAGGTGCGAAGCATTGGTTCACAACTGCTCGATCAGAATACCTGCTTCTACTTTGCAAGTATAGCGCCGTTCAAGCCGTCATCTCTGTGCGACTTTCTGAGAGTAGCAGCGAATCCCTCCTCGCGCAAGCGGCAGCTGTTGAAAACCTGAAAAATCTTTCAATCCGGCACTCTAACTCTCCCGTGATAGCGTGCCGTGCTCGTTCTTCCAAGTCGGTGCCATGACTCCTCCATCAAGAACTAAGCGGAGATGCTGAGGGTCGCGATCTTCGCGGCGCACCGCAGGGCTGCGCGAGGGTTTGATCCCGATCAATGCGGGAATGACAAACAAGTGCAAAGGCGACGGCGCGGTTCGTGGAACGCACGTCTCAAAGACGGGACGTGGGGCATCCGGACTTCCTTTGGAAGAGACAACAAGAGAGGCAAGCGCAATCGATGCCGGCTTCAGGGTTCTTGTTCGGCATCCGTCAGTTCGATGGAGGCGGCATCGCTGATGGAGACGGCCGGAGCGGATTGGAACTGCGCGTCGAGAGTTTTGAGTTGTTCGAGCTTGGCTGTGTTGTCGGGATCGGGCGGGGCGAGGTCGAGATAGTCCTCGGAGTAGACGATGTGCTGGACGACGGTTCCGGGGCTGGGAGCCAGTTCCGGGTTGTCCTTCTGCTGTACCTCTTGCTGTTGGATGGCCTGCGAGGCGAGTGAGAGGCCATAGAGGATCGCTTTTCCGTGCTTGAGCTCAATCTGTCCGGTGGCCATGGCGTTGACAGTCTGCGAGAGCGCGGTGAGGAGCGAGTCGCGATCTTCGATGATGTTAAGCCGGATGTGCCGGCCCGGTTCAAAGAAGGGATCGAGGTCCTGGTTAGGCCGGTAGTTTCGATGGCGCGTGGCCTGGCGGGTGTGAAAGTAGCAGAGGCGGTGGCCGATGAGCGCGGGCGATTGGCACTGTAGGCCATTGGTCTTGATGTGGCGGCAGATCGGGTACGGCATAGGTGAGTCTCCCGGGGGTTTTCCCCTCGCTTCCAACTTCCTTGTTTTGTTACGTTTGCTAACGCGAGGCTTGTAAAACCGTGTATCGGAACAAGTTACGGCTAAATTGGTCATTGCAAAGGAGATGGCCCCGCCTGGTGAGCGGGGCCATTCTGGACTTTCTTTGACTTAGACAAGTGTAGCATAAAGCTCGAAACTCGTGCGCAACGCCTATCTCGTTTCTTTTGTAATAGTTAGGCTCTATGTGGGCTTGACAGGTTTTCCGGCTTGATCGATTTTCCTTCTGTCCGGGTTTCCGGTGCCCTCCGGGCCACCAAGGAACCTCGATCAAGGAACCTCAAGCGACGGAGCAAGCAAACCGGTATCTACCCGCACATGCCGATGGGGGCGCGTCGGCAGACGGGGTCGGAGCTTAGCCCCGGCGTTGGTGAAGAACGCGCTAGACAGTAATGGCGGCCCATCCAGTGGATTGGATGTTGATGTTTTTGGAGGCAGTAAACGGAATGTGGAGGGTGTAGGTGAGGGTCACAACGACCTGCACGGTGCCTCCGACGGTGTTGGTGCCGGTACCGGGGTAAGTGACGGTTACGGTCGAGACGTTGGCCGGGTAGCTTGAAAGAAAGGGACTCATGAAGCTGGTGACGGACGCGGTGGTCGCAGGAGCGATGGTGGCGTCGCTATGGACGCCGGCATAGCGCGCGGCCGCGTGGGCACCGTAGGTGATGTTTGAGAGTTGATGCATCACGAGGGCGAAGTTGATGAAGCCGAAGATCATCAGGAACAGGACGGGCAGGGCGAGAGCCAATTCGATGATCGTTTGTCCGGCGTCCTGTTGCGCGAATCGGTCCGCGCGACCGCTCCAAACCGAGGTCGATGATTGCTGCGCCATCTCTAGTGTCCCTGCGTGTACGGCGTACGGATATACGCAACAGATTTGACGGGAATGCCGGCGGGAAGCCCATGGATGCCGAAGACCAGCGGAAGCGTGGCGGTGGCGGTGATCTGCATATACTGCAGGGGCGTGGTGATGCCGCTCGGGCAACTGGAGAGGCAGTCCACCGCGGCTCCGCCAGGACTGCAGGTGCAGACGAGGGCGGCGGTGGCCGTGTATCCGTGGATGCCGGTGGCGAACTGAGTAGCGAAGGTCTGCACCTGGGTGGAGTTCGCCCGCTGTCCGTAGATGGTGGCATACTCCCCGGCGGCGCGCGCGGAGTCGATCACGGTCATGTCGCGGCTTAGGATGAGACCGAAGTCGAGAACACCGAACAACATCGTGATGAGCACGGGCAGGATGAGGGCAAGTTCGATCGTGGAGCTGCCTTGCTCGCCGGATGCCAACGCTGCTGAAGGTCGATGCATATTGCGCCTTTATTGCAGAACGTTGACGGTAAACGCCTGCTGACTGCCTCCCGGCAGCGGCGAGTAGTCGTTGGAGAGGGTGATGGTGGAGTTGGTGATGTTGCCCTCGTTGAAGGTGACGGAGAAGTAATGTCCCGCGCTGCTCATAGTGGTGCTGTCGATTTGACCGCCGGACAGGCCGCAGGAGATCGTTCCGTCGGCGGTGACGGTCGAATGGAGGAACTGTACATCGTGGTTGCCCCAGGTATTGGTGCCGCCCGTAGGCACTACGCAGGTCAGGAAGATCCCATGGCTTCCGCTGGCGTCGGGCGTGGTGGGGGCACTGACGAGCCATGTAGAGACGTTGAAGATGAATTGTCCGTTGCCGGAAGAATCCTTCGCCAGGACCATGGTGGCCGGACCGCCGGTGATGATGGAGTTGTTGATGTTGACATTGCCCTGCATGTAGTAGTAGCCGGGCAGCAGGGTGACGGTGCTGTGATTAATGTTGGTGCCGTTGCAGTACAACCCGGGTGAGAGGGTTTGGCTGCTGTTGATATCAAGGTTGTTGCCCTGACAGTTGCTTATGCCGGGGAAGGTTAGATACGAGTTCGGATGGGTCTCCGACGGCCAGTTGAAGGTAGGCGCGGGACTGATGAGGCCGTTGATGTTGGACGCGCCGGCGGTGTTGGCGAAGAGAACGTGGCTTCCGGTGATCTGCGACGAGCTATCCAGGTTCAGCGACGTTCCGATCGCAAGGGGACAGTTCAGGATGAATTTCGAGTTGGCCAAAAACTGCACGGTGGTATAAAACGTGGCGCATGGGGGCATGGCGGCCACGGCGGTGCGCGAGAACTGGATGGTTTTACTTCCGCTTGAAAGAAGGCCCAGGAACACCGTGGGCATGGTCTGCTGAACGGTGGCCTGAACGACGGCGTCGTTTGCGGCATAAGGGCCGGACGATGCCCCGCTCTGGACGGTCAAGGTAAGGCCGGACAGATTGTTGGCCGCGGCGTAGGCGGTGACCTCGTCGTTGGCCATGGCGGTGAGGATGGAGGTGGCTACGTTACCACGCCGGCCGGATTCCAGCGCGTAGCTGATAGCGGCATTGTCGGCGGCGGTTTGGAGCTGGAGCCCGCGCGCCTCCATGCGGCCGACGTCGAGGGCCAGTCCACAGAAACCCAGCAGGGCTATAAGGCTGAAAGCAAAGTAGACCAGCATAGACGGCGCACCCTGGAGGGGTTATCGGCACGGGTGGCTGATCTCTTTATGTCTGCCGGTTCTCGTCTGCCTGCCGACCTGAAGTCTGCCACACGATGAGGATGCAGCGGTTCAGCCGCGATCGTACCAGCTGGGGTGGCCTACGGTGAGGGCGTTAGCCTCCGGAGGCCCCCAGGTGCCGGGGTCGTACTGGACGGGGGGCCGGGGCTCGTGGAGGACCGGGTCGAGAATGCGCCAGGCCTGTTC